>CAMPHP010000467.1 GCA_946885925.1 uncultured Litorilinea sp. | reverse complement strand
GTGAGTGCCCAGCCCTTCTTCGTGGGAATGCAGTGTGTCGTGTGCCATGCGTTAGGCTGCTCAATCTCACCCACCAAAGTCACTTCAATCACAACCGGCTCATCAGCCCGCTTATCATGAAAGAGCGCGGCATCCAGTTTCGCCGCAGACCCAAAGAAGGTATGCAACGCAAGCAGCAAAGTAGATTTCCCGGCACTGTTCGCCCCCATGATGGCACTGAGCATAGGTCGCCGCCCCCTGCCTGTGGGCAGTTGCACCCGTAGCGCATCTACCGTCCACTTCAGGCGCACGCTCCGCCCACGTGTACCGTTCACCACCTCCACATGCGCGCAAACAGGCACGGCACGAAAGCCCGAAATCCGTATCTCTGCAACCTGCATAACTCTCCTTTAAGCTAAAATTTGTCGAGAACACCTTCCTTGAAGCCACCCAGCGGGTTCCCGGCTTCGAGGAAGGTCACACCTATATGGCCGGATCACGGAGGCTCACCAACGCCTCATGGATCGCCGCCATTGCCAGCGTATCCAGGTGGCAATAGGCGAGCAGATCACGTGCCAGCCTCGCCCGCTCCATTGGGTCATCCGTCTGCAAGAGCAATTGCCAAATCGCCTGCGCCTGATCTCCCCGCTGTACCGCCAGGTCGTCATAGCGTAAATGTGGGGCAAGCACTGGTAGCACCCGCTTAATCGAGTTGGAACCCTCAAAGGCAGGGTCTAAATAGTCCGTGCGAAAGACATCCAATTGATCCCATAAGCGCGTGATCATCGAGCCTAGCGCCTTCTTTTGCGCTGGCATCACCCGCACCAATTCATGCAGCACCCCTCGCTCGAATCGCGCGTTGTAGACCACTACCGACCCAACCGGCCCAATGTCTTGCACCAACTGTTGCACCAGCGCCGGGCGCGGATCGTCGTCTGTCATGTGCAGATACTCGGCATGACGCAGCGTGCCATCTGCCTCTAGCACATGCAGGCTGTATTGAAAGGGCAACTGTTGATAGGGGCGCATTCCCTTAAAGCGTGGAATGGCATAGGCATAGGTCTCGAAATCCAAAAAGTAAAGAGGATAGTCAAGCGTCGCCAGGCGTTGGGCAATGCGCCCATAATTGATCTCCGCCTGCCCACTTACCACCCGCGCAACATAGGCCCGTTGCGAAGTTGACAACGGAAAAGCAGGCGGAATATCCTGCACGCGCAGCACACCCAATTTGAGCAGCGCCGCTAACTTGCGCGGGCTAAGACGAGGAATCGTAAAGATCGAGTGTTGCGGCACATCACGCCAACAATGACGCCGCGCAGGACAAGAAAAGGGTGTAAAACAATGTGTGCCAATCGGCACATCGGGTATGGCACGTTGGGCCAACGTACGCCGCAAGCCTCCTACAAGCTTGGGCACGCGAGCCACCAGCCGCGCCACGCTGCGCGTTACGTCTACGGTTGTAAAGAGTGATTCCAGCTTAGGATAGATACAATTCTGGCTGTCGATGTGCATAATCTGCACTCGCCCCACCTGGATGCCTGCCCCAGCCAATACCCACTGCTGCACAGCCAGGTCATGCAGATGGTATGCTTTGACCTTCGTGCTAGATTTCACCTCGACCAATGCCCACGTGCCATCTGGCCTACGCCACAAAACATCGCAGCGCACAAAGAGATCCTTATGCACAAACGCAGCCTCAAAAAGGCACTGCTCGCCCCTGGCAATAGCTGCTTGGGTCGCAGCCACCGCCTCATAACCCGCTGCCTTGATTAGCTTACCTTGCGGAAAGCAAGAACGAGCCAACCGGCCCACTTCGCTCCCCTGCACAAAGCGCTGAGATTGTGTAGACGAAGCCACACCTAGAAGTTCCGGTGCATATTCCTCAATCCACAATCGTTTCGCGCATTGCAATCCACTCAAATACTTTGATTTGGTTAACACGGAATTAACAATTCTAAGCCGTTTCGTCTTGGCTTGGGTTGGTTAATTGGATGGAATTTCCTAGATCGAGTGCAGATGGATTGAGCAATGGCGTCATTTGATAGCGAGTGGGATCATCGGCAAAGTCAGCTTTGGAGGCCGCGCGCGGACGCCATGCGCGCATATCAATCACATCAATCACCACGCCGTGGCTGCGAGCGCGCGTTGTCGCCAGCACCTGCAATTCGCGCATCTGTAGCTCGTAATGATTTGTTTCTAAAAAGATCGGCACATAAATGCCATAGAGGCAGCGGTCAGCCAACAGATAAATCGGCAGTTGAATGCCCAAACCATCCTGCAATTTGGCACTAGAAAAAAGTTTGACTTCCACCAAACAACGAAAATCATGGCCGATTGAAAACTTAAAATCCAAAAACCCGCGTCCGGTTTGAGGCTCGCGATCCAGGTCAATATTGGCAGCTCGACACATGGGGCGCAGCCAATGCTTGAGCGCGATCTGAATCTCTTCTTCGCTACGTAATTGGGGCTGCCCTTCCGGCCCTTGGGTAATCAAAAGGCGGTAGCCTTCATCCTGTTCGATTAGGTGACGGATGTCGATAAAGAAGCTGCGGATGACATGGAAGAATTCGCTGGCAGTGCGGATTGGCAGATGGTGGAGCGCGGCCAAGCGATCGGGAGAGACTCCCAGCCGCCGCGCCACTTCTTCTATATTGGATTCATCCAGCCGTACAACGGGTGCAATCTCTGGCTCGCGCGGGCGAAGCGGCGCGCTATGATGAATCAGCAGCCAGCGGCGCAAAAATTCGCTGCCCACCGTCCACTTCTCATCCTCCCGCCGTAGATGGCCCAATTCTTTTAGCGACTGCAAAAGCAGAGGCAAGCGCGGCCGCTGGTGAGCATCTATCAGTTCTGCCAATTCAGCTTGCGTCACGCTGCCTTGAGCCGCCACGGTTAAGAGTAGATCACGCTCGATCTCGCTCAACAACTGAAAGTCCAGTTGGAAGTAGCCGCCCAGCATGTGCGTCACCGTCAAATCGTCGTCTTGAATAGGACGCAAATAACGATGCCCGTTCTCCTCCTCGACAAAAAGCCGGTCACAGAGATGTTGGATCAAATAGGGGTGATGGTTGGTATAGTGGAGAATTTTATGCAGGAGATCATCGTCTACTTCCACCTGCCACTCGTTTTGCAACTGGCGCACCAAAGCCGCCGCTCCTTCCCGGCGCAACGGCCACAAGACCACCATGTGGAAGCCAAAGAGAAAGGGGCTGGTCATCCAGTCCACACTTTGGTCAGTGAGTTGAGAGAGTGTACGTGTGGAAACAATGATCGTGCGGAGTTGCCCTTCTTGCAGGGTCTTACGAAGGCGGGCTAGCCAACTTGGATTTGTCTGGCCGATTTCGATCAAGACTTCGGCTTCGTCCACAAGCAGCAAAAGCTGTCGTTGCTGCTGGCGGAGTGCCCGGCTCAACCGGCGCAAAATCGTCGCCGCCTCCCATTCGCGCAGTTGCTGCCAGTCCAGATCGCACCTATCAAAGCGCTCGATATCAGTCTCAATCGCCCAGCAAAGTTCTTCGGTCAATTGCTCAGCGGTCGCATGACCTTGTAGATCCCAAAAGAGCGGGACATAGGGTGAGTCTGGCTGGTCCGTGACATGCTCGATCTGGCGTAGCAGCGACGTTTTGCCCATGCGTCGCGTGCCAACCACCCAGATCGCTGTATCGTGGGCATGGAGCAGATTTTCGATTAGGCTTTGGCGGTCGTAATGCTCAACACCACGCACCCACCGCCCTACGACATACGGATTCTGCAAGCAGGGTCTCCCCTCGACCAAACATGCGCGCCCTGTTGTCAAGACGTAACGGGTCGGCAATGTTGGCAGAGTGCGCTGGTTACACTAGCTTCTCCAGCTACAAAACGAGTGCATGCAACTGGAGCGGAAAACTGAGAGAAGCCAGGCTCGCTGCTTTATCGCCCATCCAGTGGCATGGGTGAAGCATCAAACCTGGCTTCTCCGCGTTAGTGAGTTAGCGAATCAGCGATTTTGCGGAGACGGATCTCTCCTCTCTCGAATCTGGACGGTTTTGGCAGCAAAGTTGCAAGGCCATTCGCACTCCGGATACCTCACCGCTCAGATGGTTGAAGTTCAGCCATTCCCCGCCGCAAATGGCTTACTGCTCTTGAGAAACACTCCTCTCTTGCACAAAACCGAGTAGCTATACAAACGCCATA
>CAMPHP010000466.1 GCA_946885925.1 uncultured Litorilinea sp. | reverse complement strand
GCTTAAATGTCTCAATCTAAACAGTCTCAATCTAAACAGTCTCAATCTAAACAATAGAGGCGGCTGTCATGGATTGACAGCCGCCTCTGCGAACCTACATCTATTGTCATTCCGACGAGTCTTCGAGGAGGAATCTCCTTCTACTCGCGCTGACAAAAGGGATTACCCACGATGGTGGTCGATTCCCTCATAGCGCTCAATAAAGGTACGGATTGTCTCCGCATCCACCTCGTCCATCAGCAACAGCTTGCGCCATGCGGCGAGTGCAATGGGTGCGCCCATATCCTTGTGCAAGGGTTCGCTGCCCCCCACCACCCAGGTAGGATCGTTGCGCGTTAACACCACATGGCGGCCTTCAGCAAGGTAGGGTTCTACTATCGCTTCCAGTTCCGCAACCATCTCTGGACAGCCATCCTCACATTGGTAGTAGATCACTACGCCAGCATCCTCCAAATTATGGATCAAATGCTCATAGCGTGCATTTTCAGTCTGAATTCCCCACGCGGCTAGGTTCTCATAATGAGGCCCCGACGTAGGTGGAACGCTGTTATAGGGGACCGATGATGTAGTGCCCAACGGAATATGAAGATTCCCTTGAGTCGGATAGGTCGTTTCACCCACTACCGGCTGGGCATTCCGGATGTTTAGGACCACGGCCACGACGACCAATAAGGCAATGACCCCACCCGCGCCAATGAGCATAAGGCGCTGCCTGCGCTGTTTCCGCGCAGCCGCCTCGCGCAGTTGTGCCTTGCGTGTTGACATGCCCGCGGCCGGTTTTGCCACAGGCTCTATCTTCGCTGCTGGAGCAACAACCTGGGGTGCAGCCGCTGTCTCTCGGACAGGTGTCCCCGTGTTTGTACCCTTGCGCGTTGATGCTTTACGTTTCGCCATTCTTCCTCCGTGCGGTAGACTTGAAAGTAGTGTTCTTGTCCGATACTCTAAACCGGCATCCTTGATCGATACTACGTGTGCGCCCGGTGCATTTTACTTGGTGCATTTTACCCGGTGCATTCGCACAGTCCTACATCTTTACCTATCTTTTGTTCGAGACCTTTGTCTAAATGTTTGAAGCCTTTGTTCGAGGAGTCTGCCTGTGATCACTGCTGCTACGGCTGAACAGCACTCAACCGCCCGTACCCGTCCAGCACGTTATTGGGAAATTGACGCCCTACGTGGGGTTGCGATTGTGATGATGGTCATCTTCCACCTCATGTGGGACTTCTGGGCCTATAACATAATCCCCAACCTCGTTCTACATGCTGGCTTCTGGAAATACTTCCAGCGCACCACAGCTACGCTCTTCTTGACCTTAGTTGGGGTTTCACTCGCAGTCGTCACAATCCGCCGGATGGGGGATGACCTGAAAGGACGACCACCCTTTCGCCCTTATCTCTTACGAGGTTTGAAAATCTTTGGCTGGGGCATAGTGGTTAGCCTGGTGGTCTGGGCCGCGGGTGTGGGCTATGTCCATTTCGGCATCCTCCACCTTATCGGTTTCTCCACCATCGCCGCCTATCCATTGCTGCGCCAGCGCGGGATCAACCTGCTGCTATGGGCGATCTTTTTTATCGCTGGCTATTTCTTGCTTCCGGTGCGGGTGGACTTTCCCTGGCTGCTCTGGTTGGGCCTTGTGCCATACAACTATTATCCCAACGATTACTTCCCGGTCATCCCCTACTTCGGCGTTGTACTCTTAGGTCTTTTCTTCGGCAATAGTCTCTATGGGCCAGCGGGGCGACGCTTTATCTTACCAGACATCTCCCACTGGCTCCCCATCCGTGGATTGGAATGGCTTGGCCGCCACTCCCTTATCATCTACTTAGTCCACCAGCTATTGCTCTTTGCAATTCTAGTGGCGTTGGGGCTTATTCCCCTTTAGCCCGTGCGGCCACAGCCTCTTCCATTAATAGTTGGATACGTTCGACCATATCCACCGGGTTCGTGTGCAGCCCTTCCAGTAGCAACGCATTATCAAAAAGCTGGAGAATTGCGGCATCAACCAGTGAGTTCTCTGCTGAGTCCTCCCCATTACGCGCCACCATCTGCCCCAGGTTTACGATCATCGGGTGTCGCCTGTTCAACTCCAACAGCTTTTTCGGAGTCTCATAACCTTCCTCAGTCAGCCGCAATACCCGCTGCAAATCGCGGTCAAAGCTATCGGCAGGCGAAACCAGGCGGACGGGGCTATCCACCAACTGCTTACCTTCTTGCACCCCGCGCACCTTATCCCCCAACACTTGTGCGGCACGCGCCACCAACTGGTCAAAGGCCGATTGCTCTAGTGTGGATTCAGCTTCCTCGCTGGCGGGCGTCTCATCTGGCGGCAATTCCAACCCGGCATCATCCACATTGCGCAATGGCTTGCCTTGGGCCTCGCGCAGCATCGCCATCGTCCAGCCATCAATGGGGTCAACCAGATAAAGCACCTCAATGTCGTGCTTGCGGAAATAGTCCAAGTGAGGGCTGCGCGCCGCCGACTTCAAATCTTCACCCAATACATAATAGATGGCTGCTTGGTCAGTCTTCATGCGTGCCACATAGTCCGCCAATGAGATCCACTTGCCATCGCTTTTGCTAGAGCGGAAGCGCAACAAGTCGACCAATGCCTCTTGGTTGGCTTGGTCAGTGGCAACGCCTTCTTTGATAAAGACGCCAAACTCTTCCCAGAAGATAATGTACTTCTCTGGCTGTTCGTCTGCCAGTTCCTTAATGGCGCGGTTGAGCCGGCTGGTCAATGCCCGCTTCAACTGGCGCATCACTGGATTGCTCTGCACCATCTCGCGCGAAACATTCAAGGGCAGGTCATCCGAATCCACCACTCCATCGACAAAACGGTAATGGTCGGGCAACAGATCGTGATTATTGTTCTGAATCAGTATCTTGCGCGAATAGAGACGCAACCCATGTTCCGGGCGCATCTGTAGCATTCCCCGCTCGCGCTTGGAGGGCAAAAAGAGCAGCGTACGCATATTCACCGGCGCATCCGCCACCATATGCACATGCAGCAGTGGCTCGCCGCTGTCGAATGTCAACTGCTTGTAAAAATCATTATACTCGGCATCCTGCACTTTGGAAGGTGACTGTCGCCAGATGGCTGTGCGGCGATTGATGACGCGTGGCTCTTTTTCCTTTTCCACCAGATAAATGGGGAATGAAACATAGTCCGAGTGTTTTTTAACAATCTGCTCAATGCGCCAGCCATCGGCAAATTCGGTGGCATCTTCTTTAAGCTGAATATGGATAGAAGTACCCCGCCGCGCCTCCTCTGCCGGTTCCAGCGTAAATGAACTATCCCCCTTGGATGTCCATGCCCAGGCATGATCTTCGGTGCGATAGGAGCGAGAGACCACGCGCACTTCTTCCGCCACCATAAAGACAGAATAGAAACCCACGCCAAATTGCCCAATGATCTCCTCTAGTGCGGCTTGGCCCTGGCTGGCGTTCTGCAAGAAACTCTTAGCGCCCGAATGAGCAATGGTTCCCAGGTTTGTGATCAACTCATCGCGGTTCATACCAATACCACTATCGCGCAGCACGAGTGTCTTGGCATCCGGGTCAACTTCGATCCAGATCCCCAGTTCAGCATCCACGTATACTTCATCATGGTTGGTGAGTGTCTCATACTGAAGGCGATTGAGGGCATCCGACGCATTTGAGATCAACTCACGCAGGAAGATCTCTCGGTCGGTGTAAAGCGAATGGGCCAGAATGTCAAGCAGTTGCTTGACTTCAGTGCGATATTCGAGCGACTGGGCTTTTTCTTGTTCCTGTGAATTTGTGTCAGTCATATGGCACTCCTGTAGCAGCGGTTCATCAAGGGCTATTACACTGCATCGCTGTAGACATACAAATGTATGTCTATAGGTCGTATATCTATAGGTTGTACATCCATAGGTACAATATTCCTTATGCGAAACGCGATCTTAGGGCAAGCAGGAAAGCCTGTCAAGAATCAAAGATAATTAATCATGAGAGAAGTTAAGATACTCTCTTCAGTTTGACTTTACGCATAGAATGCAGTATTATTGACAGCTAGTGAAATGAGTTTGCCGCCTCGTGACTCAAGTACACAGGGGCAGATGTCATCACGAAAAGAGTGTATGTCGAAGTGGCGGAATTGGCAGACGCGCCAGCTTGAGGGGCTGGTGCCC
>CAMPHP010000465.1 GCA_946885925.1 uncultured Litorilinea sp. | reverse complement strand
CGCATGGAGGTATTCGGCAAGCCAATCGGTTGTGACCAATAGCCCAGGCAAGGTGCATGCGAACAAATCGGCACGCGGTTGTTGTGGATCGGTCAAAGTTTCCTCCCGGTTGTAGCGTGGCAAAGCCTTGTAGAATGCGGATAAGCAAAAAAGACCACCGGCAGTGTCCCGGTGGCGTAGCAATAAAAAACGCCCAGGCTGGCCTGGGCGCAGTTGCGTCTAATTGGCCCCACCGGATAACCTCTCCGACTTTGGCGGAGACAGTGGGTTGATGTTCCGGCGGGCTAGTGTACAGCACACTCTGTCCACACCGGAGACCCCTGCCTCCGCTGGCGACAGATACAACAGATGCAGGTTGTGACCTTCCACAGCTGTATGTGCATTGTCCTTGTACCGGGTACTTGAACTGGGTACTTACACTAGGCGCTCACACCAGAATTTGTTACTGAATCTCGCGCATTATAGTGTCCGACAGGTGCGCTGTCAAATTTTTACGCTATAAAATCTGTATCGGATGGCTCTTGATGAATATCGCTCTGAGCTTCATTTCTCGACGGAGCTAGCGAGCTTTTGACGAGTTCTATTTTGACTTAGAGTTGGGTCGACATAAGGACCACGTCGTTCGGGTGGGAAGAGCGATGCAAGCTGGATCATCATCTTATCGGTAAGCCGGTCGAGTTCGGCGCGGCGTTCTGGGCCTTGCAAGCTAGCATCAAGCTCGAGCGGGCCAAAGACGGGGCCAATGATGAGGCTAACGCGGGTGCGGCGAAGACGTTTTAGATTATCAATAATCTTCTCTGAGCCGATGATCGCCACAGGCAAAATATGAGCTTGGCTTTGCACCGCAAGTAGCGCAGACCCTGAACGTCCACGAACGAGCGCACCGCTGCGGCGAGACGTATGGCCGCGCAGTTCGGGAATTTTTTCTCCACGGGCTATGCGATCTGCATTGTCCGGGTTCATGCCTCCTTCGGGGAAAATACCCAGGTTCAGTCCTCGCTTTAAACCTTCTAGAGAAAGGCGGATTGCATTGCGATCTACCTGGCCGCGCCAGATGGGGATGCCGTCAAAGAGATTGATGAAGTGACGTACCCACCAGTTGCGCAGGCTTTCGGTCGCAACGACGAAGGCTAGGTAAAAAGGAAGGTGAATTGCTAAGAGGGGGGCATCAAACCAGCTAAAGTGATTGGCGATGACGATGAGAGGATGCTGGTTGGGGGCAGGTAAGTTCTCCTTGCCATGCACAGTGAGATCAAAGAGAATGAAACTGAGCACGCGACCTACCCGAATAAGCAGGTAACGTAAAACTGATTTGACAAAGCCGAGCATGGCAGGTCAAATTCTCCTTCTGCGGGTATAGACGAGGATGTGCGCACAAGACCACGTTTGTATCATATTTGTTTGTATCATGTTTGTGAAGCGGTAAATTTCCGTGAAGGGCTAAGTCAAATATAGTCTACTCTAAACAGGGATCTTACACCAGAATCATTCGCACCAACAATTGGCACACCAGCAATTGGCAACGGAGAAGAAAGTTGAGTTCACGAATGTTAAGCGATGCAATAGGCTACGAATATGGCTGAGACTAACATGGCTGAGACTAAGAAGGATGAGACTAAGAAGGATGAGACTAAGAAGGATGAGACAAGCATAGCTGAGACAAACATAGTTGAAAATGGAGAGACTCCAACGCTGGCGAGCGTACATATAATGCTTCCCGAAGCCATTGACCGTCGCCTTGAACGGTGGACGAAGAAAGTGCCGGGGGCGAGTTGGCCCGCATGGGGTGGGCACATCACTCTCATACCGAATTTCAAGCTGCGTGGCACCGTGGAGGAAGCACGCGCCGCAATTACAGCGGTTTGTGTCCACGAAGAGCCATTTCTGCTGCGCCTGAACGGGCCGGTTGCTATACAGGACATGACACGCCCGGACTATTATGCTGTCTTTCTGCTCGTGGAAGAAGAAGATGGCGGGACAGAACGGCTCCACCAGTTGCGTATGGCACTCTTGGCCGATCTGGCACCCTTGCGCGAGGATCTGCGTCCAGAGTTACTTGAACAGCCCTTTATGCCACATGTCACTTTGGCATTGGGGCTAGGAGAATCAGAGGCTGCTCGGTTGGTCAGGACGCTACAGGCTGATCCATTGGTTGCCGAGTTTATGGTAGAAGTGGTCTGGTTAGTTGTCCGTACACCGAAGGAGGATGGGCGCGTAGAGCGCATCCCTGTCCCTCTGGGCCGAGTCGCGCCTGTAGAACTGTTGCGTGATTGAGCGCTCATCCACTGTGCTCATCCACTGTGCTCATCCACTGTGCTCATCCACTCTATGGCGTCCTCACCGTTCGCTATGTGGCACAAGATGATTTGCATGAGATGAGGAAAAACGAGATGAGGATTGCTACTTCCAGACCAGACGTAGGCGGCTTCGTTTTACACCATCCAATGACGTATAGATAAAAGTCTCTTCGCTGCTGCTTCCGCTTTCATTTTTGGCTACCACAATATCAGCGTGACCGACGCCGACATTGCCCGGTAAGTCCAACAAAATGGGATTCCCCACATAGAGTTCCCAGGAACCGTCAATAGCTTCGCCAACCGAACGAGCTAGTCCAAGCAGAAATTGTGTATCTCCTTGATCTCCTGGCCCTGGACCCCGTACTCCTTCATAAAAGAGATAGTAGCGATTGCCTACAGGTACAAGATCTGCCGAGCTTATGGTGCGAAAATCGAAATAGGCATTTGCGGTTGCGCTGCTGTCATCTAGCGGGCCATACGCATCTGCACCTGTGAACAAGGGATTGTGATCACAGGCACGAAGAAGTGCGGGAGAGCTATTGACAGGCCCACGGTAACAGCCCATGCTGCTTGGGTTTTGACCCAAGCCCACGAAGAGATAGAGTTGGGGGGGGCTGCTGTTCTTTGCATCAATAAAGATCCCTGGCGGACTGCCCACGAGACAGTCATAGGCTGATGGCGCATAGGGATGTGAGCCGATGCGCGCTTCAGAACGGCAGGGCATGAGCCAATGCTGCCATATGCCTGTAAGGGGTAGCTCAGCGGGTGAAGACCACGCCAATCCATCGGCAGAGCGACGCAAGATCGTATTGGCTCGATATTCATAGGTCATTATCCACTGCTCCGGTAGGCCCTCTGCTGCGGGGATCAATGCGACACGCGGGTACTGTTGTTGATCAATATGGTCACGGCGTGAATCACAAGGACAGCGGGTGCAGGGAATTTGGCAAATCGGGACTCCTGCACTGTTAAGTGTGGGCGCAAAGGTTTGTCCCTGGTCAATGCTGGTATAGATCACAAGGCAGCCAGGAAACTCTACGGGCGCGCCACACTGATCAAGTACGCTGGATGATGAATAACTGGCATGGACATAGCTGCGCCAGGTGCCATCGGCAAGAATGAGCGTATCAGACTCGCCCATAGGGAGCCTTGTATTCTCAACGTCCATGACAAAGTACGCGCTGCCATCCCAAAAATCGTCAAGTGTAGGGAACTCGCGTATAGGTGACAGCAAGTTGACAGGAAGTGCGGGTGTTTCCTCTGTACATGCAGCAAGCAAGAGAGAAAGCAGGCAGAGAGCCAGCATCACCGGATAGCGACCTGCACTATGTTTGCTAAAGCGACTGGAACTCAAATTTTGGCCCATAAAAAGGAGGGGCCCACCATTACAAGGCGCAATGGTGGGCTTCGTACAAAGGAGGAACCAAAGGAGGTACTTAGATGGACGCAGTGAAGTAAGCTCCCCTCAAACTTCACAGCTCCGGCAAGCGACTAAGTTTTTCTCCTCGGCGATGGCGCCGAATTTCACAATCTTACCATAATTATGTCGCTTAGTCGCTTGCCGGATGCTAAGCACCCACACGAACTAATTACATTTAGTAAGATACATCATGGTTGAATTCCCCGCAACTTTGCGAGGTGGTCGGTGTTCATTTCGTTGAGTAGAATACTCATAAAGCTTGAAGGCAAGATTGAAGAACAAGCCTTGTCCATCGCATACAGTTCATAGCATACAGTTCATAGCATACAGTTCATAGCATACAGTTTATAGCATACAGTTTATAGCATACAGTTTAAGGAGGACGCACGAGGTGAGTTTGTAGTGACTTTATATGGGCCAATGGTTTGACAGGTCTTGCCC
>CAMPHP010000464.1 GCA_946885925.1 uncultured Litorilinea sp. | reverse complement strand
TTGCGGTAAATCGCATTGCGCCGTAATAACGAAATATAATCGTTCATTGTTTACTTATCTTCAGGTATCGTCATTTTTGATTTTGATTTGGCTCGGCAGTTGCCGCACCGCGGCTCTCTCCTCGCCACCGGCGCACAGCCGCCATCAGCCGGGGCATGGCTTTGGTATAAAGCCGGTAAAGTCCCGGTTGGAGCACGTAATCCCACGCGCCAATATGCGCCTCAAAGCTTGCCCCAAACCCCTGCTTAAACTGCCAGACGCCTTGCATCGTATCATGAGGATCGTCAAGGTCAGTGGGTGCGCCCCACCAATCATAGAGCGTGCAGCCATGTGCGCGCGCCCAGCGCATCGCCTCCCATTGCAAGAGGTAGTTGGGCATATCGCGCCGCCGCCGTTCGCTGCTTGCCCCATAGAAGTACCACGCTCGATCACCATAGCGCATCAAGAATACCCCTGCCACGGGTGCGCTCTCCTCGGCATGTTCCGCCAGGAGCAACACGCCACCTGCTGGGTTGGCCTTGTCTTGCTCTGCCGCCAGGTAACTTTCCCAAGTAGTACGATAATAGGCAAAAGGGCGGATCAGAAAGCCATCGCGTGCGCCTGTCTCTTCATAGAGTTTGTAAAACTCCTTCAATTCCGCAGGAGCAGCTTCGCGCACCCGAATCCCGCGTCGTTCGGCCAAACGAATGTTATAGCGCCATTTGCTCTTCATACCCTCTAGCAGGCTATCCTCGTCTGGGGTTAGATCGCTGATGGCCGTATTCTTGAACTGGATCTGATCCTGACTACAGATCCAACCACGCTGGCGCAGTGTATGACGCAAGCGAATTCCGTCGGCACTCCACTCTTCTACATCCGGGTCGATCTTGACGAAAATGCAGTTACGCAGTTTTGCCAACATCTCCACTTGGGATAAAGCCGCCTCGACCGCCCGCGTGTTATGCCAATCAACCACCGGGCCTTTGGGCACATAGCCAATGCGGATCGGAACCAATGGCAATAACTGGCGATCCAAAAATTGCATCGCAGCCAGCGGCTTGCCTTCTTCATCGCGCAATACCCTGCGCGTGGGCTCCCATTCCGTCTGTGCCTTGACTGTTCCCCATTCCCAGCTTTGCAACACATGAGGCGAGGGTAGCGCTGTCAATGCGCCGCGCCAGGTCGCCGCATCCACAACAGGTTCCCAATTGAGCGATTGCGGATGTTGATAAAGCTGCTGGCGTTGCTCCCAGTTGTGCAAAGCGCGCTGGGCCTGCCGCCCTACCTGGAAGAGACGATAGCCGACCGGCTGGATCGGCATCTCCCAACTTCCCACATGGCGCACAACCTCACCGCCAAAGCCCTGTTTGAAACGATAGACACCCCAAAGATCATGGCTGGGCAACACCTCTAGGTCAACCGGAATCGCATCAACAGGTGTACCCGACCCGCTGCCATGCGCAATACCGACAGCCACCTGCCCGATCTCATCAGGAATGCCCCAAAAGTCATAGCGCGTTGCCCCGCGTGTACGCGCCCAGCGCATCGCTGCCCATTGCAGCGCGTGGTTGGGCATCCGGCTGCGCTCGCGATTGCTGCTGGCTCCCCACACATACCACGCCATCTGGCCCAGTTGCATGACGACCAGCGCGCCCAGCGGCATTCCCTCATATTCCGCCAACAAAAAAGTACCCAACTCCGGCGTAAAAAGGTCAAAGGCAGCCGTATAGTATTCATTGCTATGCAAACCAAAACCGTCGCGCACCCCCGTCTCCACCATCATTTGATAGAAGGTGGGCAGTTCATCGCGCCGCAACTCGCGTACGGTTACTCCTTTGCGCTGGGCCAAACGCACGTTGTAGCGCCACTTGCTCTTCATGCGTGCCAGCACAGCATCCTCATCGCCGCTAATATCCAGCATAACAGTGCTTGGGGGCTGGACAGGATGAAGACTCCGCCGCAAACCTAGCTGTTGTAGAAGTTGCTGGGCCTGTGGGCTATCTGCCAACTCCGGCTCCACCAACAACACACTTGCGCCCACCTTGCGGCACTGCGCGGTCACAGCCTCCATAACGGATTGCACAGCGTCTATATCCGCCCAATCCACCACTGGCCCGCGCGGCACATAGGCCAGTTCCACTCCTGCCGCGCGCCGCAAAAGAATCGAGGCACCACCCGTAGGCGCGCACTTCTCGCCCGTCACGGCACGGGTAGCTGTCCAATCAAAGCGGCTCTTTAATTCCGCCCATGCACTGGTTTGCAAAAATTGGCTATAGGCATGGTGCGCCACAAAGGCATCCCACGCCGCATCCTCTGACCCGCGCTCGTCCTTGCCGCTCAGAGCGGTCTTCTTCACCATTTTGACCATAGATTTGGTATGATACCACATGCACAAACTGCATCGCCTATCTATTAAGGCATCTGTGAATTAGGAGTCATCCTCTTGTATCCAAACGCATTGATTGAGTCTGTACCCAACTTTGCCGAGGGCCGCCGCCCCGCTGTCATAGACGCCATTGCCAGCGCCCTCCAATCGGCTGGTGCGAAACTCCTGGATCGCACCAGTGACTGGGATCACCACCGCACCGTGATGACCATCGCTGGCTCCCCCGCTGCCGTAACCGAAGGGCTTTTCCGTGCTACAGCGGTGGCAGCGCGCCATATTGATCTCTTTGAAGAACGCGGAGCCCATCCCCGCCTGGGCGCGACCGATGTCATACCCCTCGTGCCTTTACGCCATATCACCCTAGAGGAATGTGTAGTGCTAGCTCGCGACCTCGGCAGGCGGATTGGTGATGAATTGGGGCTGCCAGTCTATCTCTATGAAGCCGCTGCCACGCGCCCCGAACGGCGCAACTTGGCAGATGTGCGCCGCGGCGAGTTTGAAGGATTGATTACGACCATCCACACCCCCGAACGCAAGCCCGACTTTGGTCCTGCCAAAGTTGGCCCTGCCGGTGCAGTCATTGTCGGTGCGCGCCAGGTGCTAATCGCCTACAATGTCTTTCTGGACACCAACGATGTCTCCATTGCCCAAGCCATTGCCCAGCGCATCCGCGCCAGCGGTGGCGGCTTTCCTGCTGTCAAAGCCTTGGGGCTGCTCGTTGATGGGCAAGCCCAAGTGAGCATGAACATTGTGGACTACACCCAAACACCGATCTACGTTGTCTTTGATGCCATCAAGCGCTTGGCTGAATCCTACGGCGTGAATGTAGTGCGCAGCGAACTGATCGGTCTCGCTCCGCAAGCCGCCATCCTCGAGACTGTCGCCCACTACCTCAAGCTGCCTGACCTGCATGACGGACAGACTATCGAGGGCGCACTCCTGCGTGCCCAACTAGGCTAGCCGGGGACGCAATCTACCGCTCCACCCCCTTGCACGGATAAAGATCGAGATCCCAAAGAGATACCTCCGCAAACCTGCTCAAAAGCGATTAGGTCTGCGGAGGTATCTACTACAGGATCAATCCTTCAGTTACGGTATCAAAGGTAGAAACTGTTGCTTGGGACTTACCAGTATCGTGACGGTGGCGGTATCCTGTCCGCCATGCCCATCATCAATAGTGTAGGTAAAGGAGTCTGTACCCGTAAATCCCGGCGTTGGAGTATAGAGAATTACATCGCCAGACACCTCTGCTGTGCCCTGTACCCGCTCTAGGGTGGAAAGTATCTGAAGCACGTCTCCATCTACATCGTAATCATTTTCCAACACAGGGATCGAGATTGTCGTTGCCAGCCCATTTGCCGGTTCGGCGGCTGCTACTACCACGGGCGCGACCTCATCATCAACGGCAACGGGGGCATCATTGACTGGTCTCACTGAAATCGTAAATGTATACGGCACACTCTCGGTAATGCCATCAGAAACCGCATACGCAAAGGATGCATAGGGCAGTCCGAATTGATCGGCGTCGGGGGCAAAGACCAACGACGGAAGCGCCCCAACCGTGATCACCTGAGATGAAGTGATCGGTGTCCCCTCATACAGCAGCGAGCCGGAAACCGGGACTGTCTCGAACAGGACAGTGGTAAAATCATCGCCATCTGGGTCAAAGTAGGGGAAGATATCAGCAGAGAAGGCAAAGGATTCGTCTTCATCCATCAAGATCGAGACAGGTGCTGACTGCGGTGCCTGGTTGGCGACAAACAAGCCATATTCACCGGCGCGGTCAACCGCATAGG
>CAMPHP010000463.1 GCA_946885925.1 uncultured Litorilinea sp. | reverse complement strand
CTGCTGACTGGTGTGGGGGCGGGCGTATTGTGGTGGGCACGCCGCCAACAGGCTATGTTACTCGCTGCGCGTCTGGACGCTGCTACAGAGCACCGGCGATTCTTACAACGCCTTGACCATGAATTAAAGAATCCACTGACTGCGATCCGAGTTGCACTGGCAAATTTGTCGGCAGTGCCGGGTACAAGCCAGCCGCTGTTGGAATCGGTAGAGCGTGATACGTTGCGGATTGGCCGTTTGGCTACCGATTTACGCAAGCTTGCTGATGTTGAGGTGGGAATCTTGGAGCAGGCGCAAGTAGACCTGACTGATTTGTTGCGCGAGGTGGTTGCCGCGGTGGAGGAACAGGGCGACGCGGCTGGTCGAAGGTTGGGTTTGGTGCTGCCTGCTGCCCCCTGGCCCTTACCCATGATTCAAGGCGACCCCGACCTGTTCTTTTTGGCAGTACACAACCTAGTGGTCAATGCGCTAAAGTTCTCTACGGCTAGTGACACGGTTGAGGTGCGCGCCAATGAACAAGGGAACCAGGTGGTGATCGAGGTGGCGGATACCGGATGTGGCATTCCTGATGAGGAAGCGCCTCATATTTGGGAGGAATTGTACCGGGGGCAGGGGGCAAGGGGTACACCCGGTAGCGGTCTCGGCCTGGCACTGGTGCGGGCGATTATCGAGCGCCATCATGGACAAGTGGAGATGCGAAGCCGCGCGGGGCAGGGATCTGTTTTTACGCTGCGCCTACCCATACGCTAGATCATGATCATCGGGCCAGTTACGATGGTTTTGTCTACGTTGGTAGGGTGAGCGTTGCACATATAGAAGCAAAAGAAGGGGCTCATCTGGTAGCCGCGACCGAGGAGATAAGCTATGGCTGTACGATTGAGCATGGGGACATCAAGGCCGAAGGTCTCAAGCCCCTGGGAAGCGGCGATGCTTTCCGCATGGGCGAGTGCTGCCGGATAATCCTTTTTATCGAGCATGACAAAGGGGCCGCTGTAGCCACCCACATAGCCATAACCAACCGGGCGCTCTTGGCGCAGCAGAAGGAGACCTGTTCTGGTGGTCATAAGCCACGCATGGTCTTGGTCACGCCGGTAGCCGTGAATTGCTAAGTCAAGCTCTGCCAACAGGGGGATATGATCGGCGGTCACTGGCACGATTGTTAGGCCATTTGGCATGGCATTGTCGGGCAAGGCTAGACGCTCCGGCTTGCGACTGAAGGTGAAGATAGCACAAATCTGGTAGATACCCATTTTGTGATAGAGAGCCTGGGCGCGCTGATCCATTGTGCCGATGATGTAGATGTGGCGAGTATCCGCGGGCAAGGTACGCGTTAATAACGCGCGACCTATGCTGCGCGTTTGCGCTTGCGGTGAGACGAAAAACTCGGTGAGTTCACGAACATTGTCGCGTACGATTGAACGCGCATAGCCCAATAATGTGCCACCATCTTCAGCAACCCAGAACTGATCACCCGTTGCGGCTAAATGCTCTAGGATTGGTTTCCAACTCAAGTAATTCGCCGCGCGTTCTTCCGCTGAGGGGGTGCGTTCGCCATCTCGGATGCCGATTCGCCAGGCCAAGTCCCACACGGAATCCAAGAAAATTGTATGTAGATGGGGAAGATCAGCAGCAGTGCCGGGTCGAAAAATTAAATGAGTTGCCGCGTGTCGATCACTTGGCATCTACGCATCCTTGTACGAGCATTCTATACGCCACTTGAAAACTAACGTTAGTTGGGCTAGTATCTCCCAGTTGTTTGCTCTGTACGCTTTCTAAAAACGCTTAGCTTTTAGTCAGCGGCGGAAGGACGAGGTAGCAACTCCCTTATGGATGGCGATGACTGTTCATCCTGTGCTTGCGGGCGCAGTTGGCGGTTATAGATTTCTGCGTAGATCGGTGAGTGCTGGAGTAGCTCTTGGTGATTGCCTTTGGCGGCGATGCGACCCTTTTCCAGCACGATGATCAAGTCAGCCATGCGTACGGTGCTAAGGCGTTGTGCAATGACAAAACTGGTACGTCCTTGCATGAGGCGAGTTAATGCCGCTTGGATCTGCCGTTCGGTCTCAGTGTCAACGCTGGCGGTTGCATCGTCCAGAATGAGGATGCGGGGGTCTTTGAGCAACGCACGAGCAATGGCAATACGCTGCTTTTGCCCCCCGGAAAGGGTAATCCCCCTCTCGCCAACGTGCGTTGCATAGCCATCGGGCATTTGCATGATAAACTCATGCGCCTGTGCTGCCTTGGCTGCCTCCACCACATCTTCATGGGTGGCATCGGGACGGCCAAAGGCAATGTTTTCTTCGATGGTGGCGGCAAAGAGCGTGGTCTCTTGGAGGACAATACCTACTTGGTCACGCAGCGTGGTCAACTGCACATCACGCAGATCATATCCATCAATGGTGACGCGACCCTCGGTGGGGTCATAGAAGCGGGGGATCAAATTGATAATTGAGGATTTGCCCGATCCAGTTGCGCCCAAGAGCGCAATCACTTCGCCGGGTTTGGCCTCAAGGTTGACATCGTTGAGGACTCGATGGCGTCGTAAATAGCCAAAGGAGACATGCTCAAAGCGGACATGGCCTTGCACCGGGGGCAGCGCAATCGCATCGGGTGCATCTTGTACTTCGGAGGGGGTATCTAGAATATCAAAGATGCGCTCGCCCGACGCAATTGCCATTGAAATGGCAGGGATGATCATGCCGATGCGGCGAACAGGGCCTACCAGTTGGCCGAGGTAGGTGGAGAAGGCGACCAATTCACCCAAGGTGAGTTGTCCACGGATGACCAAGAAACCGCCATACCAGATGACGGCTACCGTGCCTAGGTTGGCGATGAAGTCGAGCATTGGCGTGTTGATCGAACGCAAGCGCGCGGCAGCAGCGGAAAGATCAAACCATTTGTCGTTTTCAATATCAAACAACTCACTCTGGCGCTCTTCTTGGGCAAAGGCTTTGACCACACGTGCGCCACGCAGCACCTGTTCTACTTGGGTTGTCAGCACGCCCACCTGTTGCTGAATGGCGACGGAGAGAGGGCGATTGCGACGGCCAAATTCATAGGCGCGGTGAACCAAGAAGGGCATCGTAGCGAGGCTTAAGAGCGCTAGACCAGGATTCATGGAGATGAGGACAATGGTCGTGCCAATCAGCAACACACCACTATCTACCAAGCGCAAAATGGCGCGCCCTGTGAGGAAGCGGATACGATCCACATCCTGTACGGCGCGCGAGAGTAGTTGGCCCGTCTCGGTGCGGTCATGAAAGGCAAAGGAGAGGGCCGAGAGTTTGGCGTGGAGGGCGTTGCGCAGATCATAGGCCACACCTTGCGACATCATCTCGCTCCAACGCCCTTGGAAATAGGTGACGATACCCTTGATCGCGATAAGCAGCAGCAAACCACCGACCGACCAGCCGAGCAACCGCAGGTCTTTTGCTCCAATGCCTCGATCGATGATCCAGCGGATAAATTGCGGGATGACCAACGTTAAGACGTTGATGGCAATCATCGCCGCATAGGCCCCGATGGCTAGGCTCTTGTAGGGGCGCAGATAGCGAAAGCAACGTAAGAGAATACGCCAATCGCCAGTCTGGCGCAGGGAGACAGGGTCAACAGCGGATCGGCTCATAGGATTCAATTGGTATCGTTAAATGCTTTGGAAGACGAAGTATCTGATCTATAGTGTCTAGGTTCTGGTAAAGATTGTCAAGTTCGGGTCATGCTTACCAAAAAATAGCAATTATGTTCGACTGAATGGCTGGGTCCGGTGTATACTGCGAAAGTTACAAAATAAATCGGCAGATCGCCCCCGATTGTAGGTGTGGTCGCTGTAGAGTAGGAGGCAAATGATGAGTGCACAAAACGGTGGACAGCGTCCGCCATCGGGTGGTTTCAAGCAACTAGGTCGGGCGTTTCGCTATCTAAGCAACTATCGAACGACCACGCTTGTTGCGGTAGTTGCGCTGTTGATTAGCATCGGCGCACAGTTGTTGGTACCGCAAATGGTGCAGAATATTCTCGATGCAGTGGCGCAAGGGTTAGCGATCCAGCAGAGTGGTGCCGCGGGACAGGATGCACTCTTAGCAGGGTCAATAAACGCCTTGATTTGGGCGATCATGTTGATCCTGCTCATTGCGTTGGCGCGCGGCGTTTTTTCGTTTACTCAAGCC
>CAMPHP010000462.1 GCA_946885925.1 uncultured Litorilinea sp. | reverse complement strand
GGAAGGGTCTCTCTGCCCACGTTGGCCCAGAGAGATGCCTGCGGCATGACAGACGTGCTGCTCCGTCACCCCGTAGGGGTCTCTCTGCTCTGCCGCGCTACCCAGAGAGATGCCTGCGGAATGACAAGGCGTACATCACTCCGTAAACGAAAACATCTTTTTAAGGTAGGTTCCAGTTTTGATAATCAACCGCTATTCCGCTATGTAGCGCGTAAATAGCCAGTCATTCCGGCGCAGGAGGAATCCCCTCCTGTCCGCGTCGGAATGACAACTTTTATTTAGCGGGAACGGGAACGCACTGAGCGGTGTATAGTAGATGAACACACCGTGCACAGGTGGAGAGCTCAATGTGATTGAACGTGAACAGATTACTCGTGCCCGCCAAGGGGATGATGCGGCTTGGGTTGGCTTGATACGCCAGCATCAGGAGGCGGTCTTTCGTTTGGCCTATCTTCTGCTGGGCGATGCCGATGATGCCGAAGATGTAACCCAGGAAGTTTTTATCCGCACCTACCGCGCGCTCGACCGCTTTGACACCACGCGGCCATTGCGTCCTTGGCTGCTCGAGATTACACGCAACCAATGTCATAACTGGGGCCGCTCGTTGCGCCGTCATCTGGCAGCATTGCAGCGGTGGGGACAGGCTATGCCTGCGGTTGGCGTAGATGCGAACGAGCAAGCGATGGAACGTTGGAAAGCCGATGCCCTTTGGCAAGCAGTACGCCGGTTGAGCATGGCTGATCAGGAGGTTATCTATTTACGTTGTTTCTTGGAATTGTCCGTTGATGAAACAGCCCAAGTGTTGGGTATTGCGCCGGGTACGGTTAAATCGCGAAACTCGCGTGCATTGGCTCGCTTGCGCGCTGTCGTGGAGCGGGAATTCCCTGAGTTGCGAGAGGAGGCTGTCAGATGAACGGCCTACCTAGCGAACAGTGGGAAGAATGGGTGCGGCAAAGCGCCAGCGACCTGCCCTATCCACCCACGCCCGATGTGGCAGAGCAGGTCAGGAGACGGTTGGCAGCCGAGCGCAACCGCCCGATGCAACGCTATCTGCGACCCGCTTGGGCATTGGTTGTCATCCTGGCAATTCTGGTCGGGTTGTTGGCTGTACCACCAGTTCGGGCTGCGATTTTGGAATTCTTGCAGATTGGCTCTGTGCGTATCTGGCTCGTCGAGCCGACACCTGCATTGCCCCCAACAGCTCAACCCGTTGCCACACCGGAGGCTACCTCCAGCAACACGCCCATGTCTACGCCAACGCCCCTTGCTTCACTCTTTGACTTGGCAGGACAGACGACGCTGGAGGAAGCAGAGAGGCAGGCTGGTTTTGCAATTCGTCTGCCAACCTATCCGCCTGACTTGGGATTACCCGATGCGGTTTTCTATCAGGATTTGGGTGGGCCTGTGGTCGTGCTGCTCTGGCTCAATCCGGAACAACCAGAGGAAGCGCTCTATAGCTTGCACATCTTGGGTGAAGGTGCGATTGTTGACAAGGGTGCGCCCACGGTCGTAATGACAACGACCGTCCATGACCAGCCCGCGGCCTGGACGCAAGGACCTTATATGCTCGCCTACCGTCTGGGTAGCGGGGAGAATTGGGAGTTCCGCCGGATTGTGTCGGGTCGTGTGCTAGTCTGGTTTGAAGATGGCTTGACCTACCGGCTGGAAAGCAATCTGCCTTTGGAAGAGGCGAGACGCCTGGCAGAGTCGTTGGAGTAGCAGTAGGAAGTAGCACTCGTAATCTCACGCAGAGGGTGGAAAGAATTAAGGAGGGATCATGTTACGATGGCTTTCTTTGCTCTGTTTGGGCGCAGTCGTCTTCAGCGGTTGCGCGTCCTTTGGCGTGGATTTAACCGATCCTACCTTGTTGGCAAAAGGCACGGATACGAAGCACATACCGGCACAGGTGGATGTGACAACCACATGTAATGTCACCCAAACCATTCAAGATCAACCGCCCGATGATCCTAATGCCGATCCCTTTGGCTATGGCGATTGGTACATCAATGCGGATCGCTCCATGTGGGCGATGTTGCAGCCCGGTCGCCCGTGGCGAGTGGGTGGAGAGAAGGTACTCTGGATTCGTCCAGCGGGTACAGAGTTAACTGTCGAAGGGAAGCGGCTCGATGCCGAAGCACCACCATTACGTGCCGAGATTCCCTGCTGCTATCCAACTGGCTTTCAAGTGAGCGGCTTGTACTTCCCGACTGAGGGATGTTGGGAGGTGATAGCAACCGCAGGCAACCATGAGTTACGCTTTGTCACGCAGGTACAACCCGCGCCACGCGCCATTGCCCCAAGCTCGCCACTGGCAGGAAGCGTACTTCTGCAACATTGCGGGAACATCACCTGTGAATTGCGTCCCATCGATCCGGCGACCGGGGAAATGGTCGTTGGCTTCGAGCCGCTGGACTTGGGCGGCTACGGTCCCTATGGCCCATCCAATGACCATACCCAATTGGCGGTGATTGCCTACCCAAACGCTGACAGTGTACGCAATGGCCTTCTCAAATTTGTGGATCTGGCTACCTGGGAGATCTTTACGACCACGATCACCTTTGACGATGCCAACCTCACCCCCATCTACAGCCCCGATGACACCGCGCTAGCCGTGGCGACATTCGACACCTCCGGCGCGGGTGCAGTCGTTCATATTGTTGATGTTGCCACGCATAAGGTGCTTGCCAAGCAGCAGATCAGTTTTAATCCCAGGCTGGCCCAATTCACACCCGATGGGAGTGGCTTAATGCTTTTCGGCGCTGATAGTGGGGAGCTTAAAAACTGGATGAACCAGCAGAGCCATGTCGCGCTGCTCGATGCTGCCAGCCTAGAGATAATTTGGCAGCAGTCTATTGACGGGTTGCTCAACGGGCAATATAACGAAGATAGCACCAACACCGATCCGCATGAAGCCATCTGGTGGCAACCCGCAGCCGTCTTTGCGCCAGACAAAGCCACGCTCTATATCGTCCATGCTGACCAGGAGCAGTTGACGACCGTTGACTTCGGGGCAGAACTGATGACCACAAGCGCCATCACGCCAAAGCTCACTTGGGTAGAGCAGCTACTCATGCTGACCGCGAACACGGCTCATGCCAAGATGCTCAATGGCATAACCAAAGAGGCAGCGCTTTCAGCGGATGGCAGGCGTCTCTATGTTACTGGCGTGCACTATAGCTTTGAAAATGAACAGTTTTCAGAAACACCGCTGGGTATCCAAGTGATCGATCTCGAAACGGGCAAGGAGATTACCCGGATCGACAGGAATGTTCGCTCCGTGAGTGTAGAAGCAAATGGCAGCCGCTTATTCTTACATGGCTGGGAACAACAGGCGGATCGACCCTATATGCGCGAGTGGACAGATGTGGTGGATGCCACCACCTACCAACCAATTACCACGCTGGAGGGTAAGGCCGTTGCTGTCACACAGCGGCTGGATGGTCAGCCAATCTTGCTTTCGACGGCAACGCTTGAGAATGGGCAGACTGAATTGGCTATCCTAGAGCCGGAAACCTTCGAGGTGCTCAGCGCCTCTGCGGACTGGTACAGTGGCTATGCAGGGTGGTTCGTCATGCGCTAAGTGGCGGTCTCTCTACATGAGATAAATCACTTGGGTTCTGCTGCGGATGCTGTAGAACGGCCATCTGCTTCTGTAGAGATAGATCTACCGCTGGACTCTAGTGCTGCCACCAATTTTCCGAGTTGGATTGGCTTGCTGATGTAGGCATCCATGCCAGCGGCTAGACATTTCTGCTCATCACCTGTCAAGGCATGAGCGGTGAGGGCGATAATATAGGGACGCTGCTCTGGAGGCCACTGTGCACAGATGATGCGAGTGGCCTCCAAACCGTCCATCTCTGGCATCTGTACATCCATCAAGATTACATCATAGGGCTGGCGGTGCAGTGCCAACAACACTTCCAGCCCGTTCGCAGCAATATCAACCCGATATCCCAGGCGGGCGAGTGTGTGTTGCGCCACTTTCTGGTTCACCACATTGTCCTCTGCCAGCAGCACACGCAGCGGTAGGCGCTGGGCCAGTGTCGCGTCAAAGTCGGAAGGGGGAGGCATCCATTGTGCTGAGGGTGTTTGTCCGATCAAAATCTCCACGAGAACATCGAGCAAGTGAGATTGCTTTACAGGCTTTGTCAGTAAGGCAGCAAAGTCTACTGTTTTGGAG
>CAMPHP010000461.1 GCA_946885925.1 uncultured Litorilinea sp. | reverse complement strand
TGAGATTGTTCTAATTCGGCCATTTTCACAACTTCATAAAGCAAGTTTCTCCGACTTGCCGCACAATTCCTGTGAAGACCTGCGAGGACGTTCCGAAACTTCCTCGCAGGGTATACCGGCATGGGTTATATTGCGGCAGGTGCAAGCACACGTTTTTGCCACTGTTCGACGTTTACGCCCTTAATCAGCAGCCACAAGAGAAGTAATACCTCTCCAACAAAGGTAAACTCGCTCACCGTTACGGTAATGGCAGGGAAAAGAAAGAAGAGGGTGAAATCTACCAGATAACCCACACCCGCAATGATTAACAAGACACCTATAACTTTCGGTAGGAAACCCGATTTGAAGACTAAATAACCCATCGGAAAGAGCCAAAGGCCGAAAAAGATGTGAGCTACTAAGAATCCATGCTCATAGATGTCCAGAAATAAAGCTGCAAGGGACTGCAACTGATCTCTTGTAAACACTGTCAGATAATCAGCGCCACCCAAAAGCAACAGGGCCGCGAATTGGTTAAGTTCATTGAGCATCGCCATGGCAAGCCCGATCAGAATGAGGATGACCATCAGCGAGGCAATCCCTCTGTTAACTGGTGCGAGCAACTTGTATAAAAGTACGGCTACGAAGATATTGACGGTAAAGGCAAGGATGTTGCTCACAAAGCCGAGCCGGAATAGCGATTCAGAGGCCACAATATGATTGGCTGTTGCGGCGGCGTCTCCAGGTACAAAAATCATGGAGGGAACATAGACCAAGCCAAAGGCACTTAATATGGCGAGAGCTAAATAGAGTAACCCTGCCATTCTCGCGGTCTTGTTGATGGAATTCATCTTGATGCTCCTTTTTTGTTTTAGAAGTTCAGAGTCCAAGCGGACCAAGTACGGATCTCAGGAGTCAGAAGAAATTTGTCAATTTCTATTGCATGTGGCGGCCTGGGCAGCACCTATCCAGGTCGCCACATGTTCTCCAAGACTCCAGCCGCTATCCGCCTTGTACTTTGTCTTAGGCGCTATTCATGAATTTGTTGGAGCCGGCAATGGTACAAGTGGTTCTGCCGGGTTGCTGGTTCTTGTAGCCTGGGAAACGAATGCAGAAGAATTAAATCCCTTCACAATCAGCCATCCGCCAATGAATATCTCCCACAAGCCGCCAGGAAGCGAGGAAGCCAGACCCAAACCGGACCCCATCATTTCCGACAGCATTCCGACAAAAATGATGGCGTATCCAACGAGGCCCCAGATGGCCAGAACCCGCGGAACCAACTTTGCCTTATACAACGTGTAGCAGAGCATCAAGCCAGCTATCCCAAGCGTGCTCATGCCGATCTGATACGCATACTGGCTCGCCTGTACGGACACAGCACTCAGGGCTTGAAGGTAGAACGTGCCGGGGGCCGCTGCTTTGAGGTACTCGCTACCCAGCGGGATTTGAAGGAGGAGGAAAAGCACCATGACGGCAATAAAGACCGCGTCTATGATCCTGGCACCGAGGTAGCCGACGGCTATACGCTCGCTGTGTGGTTTCAGGATCGGGAACATCAGGACTCCGTGAGCGGCGTCGCCAACGACGGCCACCAACCAGAGTATCGCGCCGCTTGCCAGCAGCATGCTGTTGGCGGAGACCGTGGCAAGGTGATCCGGCGCACCGATAACGGACTTGATGAGCATTTCCCCACCGATGCCTACAATGAACCCCACGAGGTACATTGCCCCTACGACTCTTGCGGTCGTTCTGTATGTATTTATCTCTACTTTGGTAGTCACCGTATTTTCTCCTTTTTCAATAGGATTGACAATGGATGAAATCATACGCATGAGACTTATCTGCTTTCTTTATCAATTTCCTTATCAATTTCCTTCATAGGGAAAACTCCTTTCTAAGTAGACTGTCTCAGTCTACGATTTGAAATCTGACCCATTTGCCTGGCCGGGTTCAACGCGATTGACCGAGAGCAACGACAGACCTAAATCACGCACTTTTCTGAGCAAGCCATGCAATGCAGCCTGATCCGTCACCGGCCCAGTGAGGAGCGTATCGCCGTTCTCTTCCAGCGTGAGGGTCAGCCCCTCAAACGACGCTGCCCATTGCTGACCTAGATGGCCCTTGAGCCGGATTTGGTAGATCATTGGTTGGTCTGGATCAGCGCTTGGGTTGAGTTTGTTTGAGATCATCTTGTACCTTTAGGGATCTTGTACCTTTAGGGGCCGGTCATCGTCGGCTGTGCCACTTGTGCTATGTGCAAGTAGCATAGCGGCAGCAAGGTATTGCGGTATAGGCACTAAAGTATTGTTTGGAAGTACTGAAGTACCCTGAATTTCAGCCCCTATGGCTGAAAATCAAGGAGAAAGTTGTGTGGGTACTACACAGGGAGAAGTACTATCGAATAGGTACTGAGGTATTGGGAGGGGGTATGCCAGGTTGGGCTACAACAGAGAGGCTAGAGCAGACCCAACTCACGGGCGCGCGCAACGGCTTCGGTGCGTCTTTGCACCTGGAGTTTGTCGAAGATAATCTGGTTGTGCCCTTTAACCGTGCTCAAGGCGAGGAAAAGCCGCGCGCTAATCTCACGATTGGAAAGTCCTTGGGCAATGAGGTGGAGTACTTCTAACTCGCGCTGGCTCAATGGCTCGATGAGGGGCTGGGCAGGAGAGGCAGGGAGCAGATCAGCTCTATGTCGGGTATTGCCTGGGGATGGCTGTGCCTCAGTTTCAACTGTAGCAAAGGCAGCCAGCAACTTCCTGGTATAGCCGGGCATAGTGCCTTGCGCCGCGGCGGCGGACAATAAACGCGCCATTGGCAATCCTTCGTCGACAAAGATAGTGACATAGCCCTCCGGCTCCGCCAGCCTCAGGGCATGTTCCAGCGCAACAAGTGCCGGGGCAAGATTACCTTGCGCCTGGTAGGCAAGCGCCTGCAACACCCTGATCTCGATCACGCTGCCCATCCTTCCACCTGCTTCTGCGGCTTGCTGGAGGCGATCCAGGAGTCTCATAGCTTCATGAATGGCGCGGCCAGCAGGGTCGCGCATAGACTCGGCAATGAGCACCCTCGCCAGCGTGATATGTTCGAACTCGCGCAGAAAGCTGAGTTCATCGTCAACAGACAAGCCCTGTTCATGCACCCAGCGCAGGGCTTCGCTCAACCGCCCCTGTGCCACCCACACCCGCGTC
The DNA here is from genome assembly GCA_946885925.1 of uncultured Litorilinea sp. Next base: position 1,029 of record CAMPHP010000461.1, on the reverse strand, counting down.
TTTATGGCTGCAAGGGGACGGACATCGGGTACGGGCGTCCTGCGATAGTAGCGTTCTGCCTCGTCGAGCAGGTCGAGCGCGGCTGCCAAATCGCCCTGAGTCTCCTTAAAGCGCGCCTGGGCGCGGCACCAGCGATAACGCCAATCCGGCAGCGCAGCTTGGTCGCCCAGTTCCTCGCTGTGCAGCAGGTGCTGGATAGCCGCTTCCAGATTACCTTGCGCATGGTATAGCTCGCCCAATCCCAAATAGAGGTCTGCTGTGCCGCGGAGCAGAGGTTCGCCCTGCGCCAGCGCAAGTTGCAAAACCTGTGCATAGGTCCTGATGGCGTCGTGCAGACGACCTTGCACCGTCCTGATGTCACCCAGGCCATAGGTGCCGCTGATGGCGAAATGCAAATTACCGGCCTTTTGAAAACCAGCCATGGCATCGGCAAGCGCGCGGTATGCTGCCTCGAGGTCGCCGTTGGCCCAATAGGCCAAGCCCAACAGCGCCGCTGCCGGTCCGCGCCGCAGATAGTCATCCCCTGGTAAGAGGTCGAGTGCCCGTTGGCCGTACTTGATGGAGTTGGGGATATCGCCAAGCGCTTGGGCTTGGTAGGTACGGGCAGTGGCAATTGACGCAGGGAGATTCCGAAACTGCTCTTCGTCTACAACAACCGCACCGCGGGACAGCTCTGGGTGCGGTCGCTCACTGCTCTCTGCCAAAGTCTCCAGCCACCGTTCGGCATCCCTCAACCGGACCTCGGCGGCCTCTAGCTCACCGCCATTCAGAAACGCCCAGGCATACGCAACGCTGAGTACGGGCCTGGCGCGGATTAACTCGTCGGGGAGTGCCTTCGCCCAGCCTAGCCACGTGGCAGCCTGGAAACGCCCGTCCATTGCGGGCCATGCCAGTTCGACCAACTCCGCCGCGCGTGCAAAATCCTTGGCAGCAAGCGCGTGGCGAATTGCATCGGCAGGCAAACCATTGTCCGCATACCATGCGCTCGCCCGCTGATGCAGGATCGGGACTTGCGCTGGCTGCTCCTGC
>CAMPHP010000460.1 GCA_946885925.1 uncultured Litorilinea sp. | reverse complement strand
AGCTTTGCAGCGAATCCCGCGGCGCAGCCGTCCCGCGCTCTTCTATGCGGGCAATCATTGGGCGGCGGGAGAAGTGCAGGCAATTTTACATAGCGCGGATGCGATTGTAGCAGCAGTACCCAATGTCATGCCCAATCCGACTCTGGTACGCCAAGATGCGCTGGCCCATGCGCTGGACGAATATTACTGGCGGCTTTGTCGCCGCCTCGATGGATTTTCCCTATTGGAACGATGGCACACAAGCCCTGCCCCCATGACCACCCTTGAAGATAACTTTATACGTTTGACGCAAACGTGGATGGCGCTCCACAACCAGGCCGAACTCTATGCGCTCTATTGTGGTGAACGGTGGATGCATGTATGGGCAACCGAAGCACAGGCGGAAGTAGCCGTAGCCTACAGTGACCCCGATTCCGGCCAATTCTCTCCGCCAGGTTGGCCGCCGCTAGGATTAGTCAGCGGTCTCTGGCCCGACCGCAGCCCTCTACCCGCTTCTGTGCGTTGGTGGGATCGCAGCGGGTTTGCGCCCATTGTCGCTGCCTTGGGGCCTGTTGCGCCCGCCGCCATCTATCAAACGTTGAGCCAAGACTTGCTTCTCCCGATAAGCTAACAACAAGCAAGTTGCTAGAAAGATTCATTGCTAGCAACTTGAATGAACCAATCGCCGTAAAGTCTCTTATGCACTCATTGTTTTCAAAAGTACGTCTGTCACCGGAATGGCTCCTATTGAGTGGGCTAACGCTCTTGGCCCTAGCCCCGCTTTACAACGCTGGCTATTTTTTTGATGCCCACGACGGTCGTCACAGTGTCTTTTACCTGATTATGTTCGATGCCAGCTTGCGCGATGGTGCACTCTGGCCGCGCTGGGCCATGCACCACATTCAAGGCTATGGCTATCCCACCTTTATCCTGCAAGCACCCTTGGGCTTTTATCTTGCCGAGATCTTTGTCCTGCTAGGTGCAGGCTATACCCTCGCCGTCAAGTTCACATGGGTGATTGGATTTCTTGTCAGCGGGTGGGGCATGGCGACGTTGGTGCGCTACTGGCTCGACCGCAGCGCAGGCGCGCCCCGCCCGCAACACCGCTTGGCCGCGCTGATTGCAGGCGTGCTCTACGTCTACATTCCCTATCACCTCGCCGACATCTATGTGCGCGCGGCACTCAATGACACGCTGCTGCTGGCCTGGTTCCCCTGGGTCATATTGGTCTTTGACAAGCTCATCGACCAGGGTTTTGCTCCGGGCTGGCGAAGACGATTGGCGCTAGCAGTGCTGATATTAGGCGGCTGCTTGCTCACCCATACCTTTGCGCTCATCTCCTTTACGCCCTTGCTCATGCTTTTTATCCTCTTTCGACTCGCCGTGGCGCAAGCCGAAAGCCATCACTGGCGCAGCGTAGTCAGCCGCGCAGGACTTGCTGCCGCCGCAGGTCTCTTGGCCTTGCTGCTCATTGCCACCTTCCTCTTTCCCCTGCTGGCAGAGGGTCCCTATTTGGAGCAGACAGTCTATATCACCAATACCTATGACTTTCGCAATCACTTTGTACAATCGGGACAATTCTTCAGCCCCTTCTGGGGCTTTGGCTTTTCCGATGACCCGGCAGGAGCCAACGATGGCATGGGCTTTCAGATTGGCGTAGTGGCGTTGCTCCTGGCAATGGTCGCTGGCTATGTGACGTTGCGCGAAAGCGAACCTGCTTGGCTGCGCCGAGCCTACCTGGGCTTTCTCGCCGCGGTCTCGTTGATTCTGCTCTTTTTAATAACCCCTTCTGCCGCAATTCTCTGGGAGAACTTTTCCTTCCTGGCAATTATCCAATTCCCCTGGCGGCTGCTCTCCTTAACAGCCTTTACCCTTAGCGCGCTCGCAGGGCTGGTGGTTCCTCTGCTGCTGGACAACTTGATCGGGCCGGCACCAGCCAACGGCTCTCACGGGCTAGCTACTCACGATGCCGGGGTTGTGCTCCTTGCGGCGGTGATCATCCTGGCGAGCTTTCCCTATGTACAAGCCAAGCTCTTGCCTGTGGAGCCTTGGCGTGAGGATGGGCGGGCTATCTTCCGCTTCGAGCAAGAACATCCGGACATGATCGCCTATACCCAATGGGTAAAAGAGCCTTTCACCAGTTCACCGATGAGCGAAGAGTATGGCGCGGATGATTACGTGGAAGATTACAACGCCGACAACTGGCTCACGCGCCTTGCTATCATCCAGGGCAATGGTGAGATCCTCAGCCAATACAGCCATGGCTCTAGTGCTGGTGGGGTCGTGCGTGCCGATGGACCAGCCACCGTCCGTATTCATCTCTACTATTTCCCTGGCTGGAAAGTGCGAGTCGATGGACAATTGGTAGAGGCCCAGGTCTCCGATCCGCATGGTCTCATCCAAGTCGATGTGCCGAGTGGCGAACACCGCATTGATGTGCGCATGGATACCACACCGCCACGCACAGCGGGTACAGTAACATCGTGGACAACGCTGCTCTTGTTAGTGGGGTTATGGTTCTGGCCCGGAAGAAAAGAAGACGAAAAGAAACGGAGCAAAGAAAGAAGCTAAAACAAAAAGAGGCGCTAATACGGTGATCGTTTAGCCACCAACAAAAGGCAAGGTTGCCAATGGTGTATAAATCGAACCTGCGGGGTTTAGAACACTCTGATAGTAGACAAGTTGGGCTACACTAAAGCTTATTGGGGAAGATGTAGGCGGCGAGGCCACTTGGCTATACTCAGCCAACGCTTGACCCACTTGCTGCAATGTACGCCGGTCGGCATCGCGTGCGGCACGAGCCAGCGTTAAGTGGGGCGCAAAGGCTTTTTCTTCGGGTGCAAATCCTACCGAGCGAGCTACTTCTTCTGTTTGGCGTTGTAGTTGCATCAACTCCGGCAACTCGCCACCTAACCCAATCCACAACACGCGCGGCTGGCGTAAATTGGGAAAGCCACCTATACCCGCCCCGCTCAAATCTACTGACAAAGTAAAGGGATTGGTCATTGCCGCCAACGATTGCAGGCGTATGATGATTTCCTCGCGCTGGGCAGGGGAGGTATCGCCCAAAAAGCGCAAAGTTAAATGTATATTCTTTGTGGGACTCCACCGCAACTTTGACGCCAGACCTTGAGCGCGCAGATAGCTTTGGATCTGCTCCTGCGCTGTAGCCATTGCGTCCAAGATGGGAGCGGGTAAGTCGAGGGCAATAAAGGTACGGAGATTAGTAGCGCCGCCGTTCATAAATCGGCCCTGGTAGGCGACTGCGGTCTGCTTGCGAACGCATATAGAGAATACTCGTCACTAGCCCAAGTGCACCCAAGCCGCTTGCGCTGAGGAAGATCAAACAGAGCAGCCCGACCATCAGGTTTTGCGTGCTGGGCACCAGCAAACTGTCCAAGCTAAAGGATGGGGTGGGCATTGCCGTAGGCCAAGGTGTAAAGGTGGCAAGGGGCATTGCCGCAACAGCCTCCGGCGTAGGTGTTGCTGTCACCACCACATAGGGAGGCGTTGGCGTCGCCTCCGTCCCTGCTATTTGTGCAACCGCATCCGGCGCGCCAGGAAGCCCAGCAGCAGCCTGGTCCTCGGGCAGTGGGCTGGCAGGCTGTTCCGGTGTCATCGTCTCCGTAGGTGTCATGGTCGGAGCGGGATCGAATGTAGGCGTTTCCGCTGGTGGCACCTGTGCAATGCCAGCAACACTTGGATCCAGGCCTATAGGCGGAGTCACCGGGGTTGTTACGGGTGTCGCCGTAAGAGTCGTCGTAAGCGTCGTTGTAGGAGTCGTCACCGGCATCGTCACAGGAGTTGTCGCCGGGGTCGTTATAGGCGTCGGAGACAGACCCAGATCTGGCGTCGGCTGCTCGGGAACCCCTTGCTGCTGTAAAGCGGGATCAAAGGGCGTAGGTGTGGGCTGTAGTATTGGGCTTACAGGTTGTCCAACGGGTGTTGGGAAAGGCGTTGGCGGCAATGTCGGGGCAAGTGTCGGTGGCGGTTGAAGTCCCGGTACCGCTGTCACAGCAATTACTGTAGGCACAGCGTCCGTAGTCAATGTTACGACCGTACTCGTAGGCGCAGGCGTGACCCCAGGACCATAGCCGCAGAGATCAAAGACTTCACCAGGAGTGTTATCGGTCGTAACTTCACGCAAGCGGAAACAATAAGCTTCGCCCGCAATCAAACCAGAGGTTATATTAAAATTGTAGGTCGCGCCTCTGTCTGGGCCGCCCTGAGC
>CAMPHP010000459.1 GCA_946885925.1 uncultured Litorilinea sp. | reverse complement strand
CCTTTGTACCAAAAGTTGAGCGCCATCACCAGCGTTTCCATTCATCGCCATAATGGCAATACGAGGACTGGTGCAATAACCGTAGGGGCTGGCACGGAGGCGCAGCCCCTACAAATGCGATACCGCGGCGAGTGTTAGTCCGCCAGATCCTTGGTCTTGAGATTGAGCATCCCTGCGACCTTGAGCGGCAGCCCGAAGAGGCGGATGAAGCCTTTGGCATCGGCTTGGTCATAGACCTGCTCGGCCTCAAAGGTGACAATATCCTCGCGATAGAGGCTGTAGGGGCTCTTGCGCCCAGCCAGGATCAAGTTGCCCTTATAGAGCTTGAGCCGTACCACGCCGGTCAAGTTCTGCTCGGTAACTTGGACAAAGGCATCCAAGGCCTGGCGCAGATGAGTGAACCACTGACCGTTGTAGACCAACTCCGCATAGCGCAGTCCTATCTGTTGCTTGTAGTGCAGTGTCTCGCGGTCGAGGCAGAGTTGTTCCAGCGCAGCATGGGCGCGGTAGAGAATAGTGCCGCCAGGAGTCTCATAGACACCGCGGCTCTTCATACCCACCAAGCGGTTTTCCACAATATCTACACGACCAACGCCATGCTTCACACCGAGGGCATTGAGTCGCTCGACGATCTCTACTGGCCCTAATGCCTCGCCATTAATGTGTGTCGGCAAGCCCTTGCGGAAGGTCAATTCCACATACTCTGGCTCATCTGGGGCCAGTTCCGGTGCGGTCGTCCACTCGAACATATCAGCGGGCGGCTCATTCCAGGGATCTTCCAAAGCGCCACCCTCGTTGCTCAAATGCCATAGGTTGCGGTCTTGGGAATAGATGCGCTCGGCAGTCGCCTTGACCGGAATGTTGTACTCAGCGGCATATTCCAACGCATCGCTACGCCCGCGGATGTTCCACTCGCGCCAGGGTGCGATGATATGTAGAGTGGGGTTGAGCGCCATCACCGTTAGCTCAAAACGCACTTGGTCATTGCCCTTGCCCGTTGCGCCGTGAGCCACTGCGTCGGCCCCTTCCAACTCCGCCACTTCTACCAACTTCTTGGCGATCAGCGGGCGGGCCATCGACGTACCCAACAGATAATCACGCTCATAGATAGCGCCTGCTTGCAGGGTGGGGAATACATAGTCGGTCAGGAACTCTTCACGCAAGTCAAAGACATAGCACTTGCTTGCGCCCGAAGCCAATGCCTTCTCCTCCAACCCTTCCAGTTCATCCGCCTGACCCAAGTTGGCACAAAAGCAGATGACTTCGCAGTTGTAGTTATTTTTCAACCAGGGGACGATAATGCTGGTGTCGAGTCCGCCTGAATAGGCCAAGACACATTTTTTGACGACCGGCTTGGTACTCATTTTTCTCCTAATCCTCGCTATTACTCAATTTTTTGGACAGACGGTAGAACACTACAAAACAGGGCTGCCTAAACAAAGCCAACAAAAAACGCCACCCGGCAGCCGGTGTGGCGTTGATGGAAGCAAGTACAGGAATCGCAGTCCTCCAGGACCCGTGTCAGCAGAGCCGCGCATAGAATCGCGGAGATGCTCAGTATCTGCTTCCGTTAGGTCGTCCTGGCGCGTCGGGACATGAATCCTCATCTCGTAAATTGCCAATGTCGCGCACAAACCAGCGCGCACAATTCCCAAGCATACCGCAGGCATGGGGCAAAGTCAAAAACATCAAGCCTTTTCATAAGAAGGAGGAAGAAAAGGATAGATCATTGGGTATCTGGCAGTTGAATGGGAACCATCGTTATTGAGGGTGCCATATCTCTTCACTACAATCTACCCCAGCAGCATAGTGGTCAGGAGAGCGTAATAATCAGGAGAGCATAATAAAGAGGGAGGAGACAATGCACCGCCTACTTGTCTGGACAGTCGTTCTGATCTTCCTGTTCATGGCCCCCACTGCCCGGCCTACATTCGCCGCGCCTGTCACCCAAGCGGAGCCACCCGTTGCGGTCGAATTACAGTTGGTTGCAGAAGGACTCACGGCCCCTCTGCTCCTAACTTCTGCGACTGACGGCAGTGGACGCAACTTTATTGTCGATCAGACCGGGGTGGTCTACATTTTGAACGCGGAGGGAGAATTGCTGGAGCAGCCCTTCCTCGATCTGCGCGATCGCATGGTTGAGTTGCTCAATGGCTTTGACGAGCGCGGGCTGCTTGACCTTGTCCTCCATCCCGATTTTGCTGACAATGGTCGTTTCTTTGTGAGCTACAGTGCCATCTTGCGTGAGGAGGCTCCGGCTAACTGGAACTACACACGGCACATCTCGGAATTCACGGTCTCCGAGGATGACCCCAATCTCGCCAATCCGGAATCCGAGCGAGTCCTACTCGCGATAGACTGGCCCAGCCGCAAACACAATGGCGGCGCACTTGCCTTTGGCCCCGATGGCTACCTCTATATCGGTCTGGGGGATGGGGGTGGGGCACATGGTGTAGGCGAAGAGGTCAAATGGGAAGCCTTTGATATGCCCCCAAGTTCTGCCTTTTGGGACACCTTCGCCCAGGACATCAACTCTCTCTATGGCAAAATCTTACGTATTGATGTAGACCGCGGCTATCCCGGCTATGCCATTCCCCCATCCAATCCCTTTGTAGGCAAGGAGGGATTGGATGAAATCTATGCCTGGGGCTTTCGCAACCCTTTCCGTATGGCCTTTGATCGCGCTGGCACAAATGATCTGTTTGTGATGGCAGTGGCCGAAACGCTATGGGAGTCCTACTACTTGGTGAATCAGCCAGGGAACTATGGTTGGGCGATCAAAGAGGCAAGTCACTGCTTCAATCGCAGCACACCCCTTGCGCCGCCAGCCTCATGCCCGCAATTTGATGCCTATGGCTATCCCTTGATCGATCCTATTGTCGAATACAACAACATGAGCATTGAGCAGGAAGGTGTACAGGTGGAAGGGGAAGGATTGGGCACTGCCACCGTCGGCGGTTATCTCTACCGAGGGGACGCGCTGCCCGAACTCTATGGCAAACTGGTCTTTGGTGATTGGAGTGCCGACTTTATGCAGCCATCCGGCCAGCTCTTTGTGGCGACACCACCGCCGGTATGGGGCGAACTGTGGGCAATCGAACCCTTGTTGCAACTAGATACACGCATCCAAAGCATGGGCCAAGACAGTGACGGCGAACTCTATCTACTCACGAATGAAGAGGTGGGCCCCCTGGGCAACACAGGCAAGGTATACAAACTTGCCCCAACCGGACAAGAGTAGGCGGCGATTTACGCCAGGTAACACAAAGGGGATTACTCCATGTCTCCCTCTCCCAAATCCCAGCACACGCATGGCTCTGCAAAGCCAGTTGTGCTGGACACAAATGTCTTTGTCGCCGCCGGATTCAACCCCGACAGCCATGCCGCGCGCATCCTCAATGCTGTCAAAAGGGGTCAGCTACGCATGGTGTGGAATGATGACACGCGCCGGGAAATTCTTCATGTCCTGCGCCGCATTCCGCCGCTTGCCAAGCACTCCGCGGACGATCTCTTTCGCCCGGAGGATGAGTATAAGGGTGCTACCCACCCGGAGCGTTTTAAGGTGATTCCAGACCCGGATGATCGCAAATTCGCTGCGCTAGCCGATGCTACAGGTGCAATTCTCATCACCCGTGACGACCATTTGCTCGACCAGCGCGAGCATCTAGGAATCACCGTGCTCACCGCACAAGAATATTGGAACACCCATCGGCCGAAGATCAAGCAAGAATAGAGCATATGAACAGCATATGAACGAAGAGACGCGAGCGTTGAATGAGGAAGGGCGCGAGTTGTGGAATCAAAAGGCTGCATTCCGGGATACGCTTCTCCTGGACCAATTTCTGGCAGTTCCCACCCGTGATGGTCGCACGGATGCGGCGCACACAATGAACCTGTAAATAGAGCAGTAGCGGCGATTGCTGCTCTATTTACAGGTTCGGCTCTTTACAGGTTCGGGCATACCTCACGGATCACGTGAGTCACGTACTCAATCTCTTCCAGCGTCAGAGAAGAGGCCGAGGGCAAATAGAAGCCATCACGGCAGAGTTGCTCCGCCACTGGATAACGCTGCCCCTTAAAGGCATTCCAGTAAACGGGTTGGCAGTGCATGGGAATGAAGAAGGTGCGCGTCTCGATGCCATTGTCAGCCAAGGCGCGGCGCAGTTCATCCCGGTTCATGCCATATTGCTCCTTGTCCACCAAAATGCCATACATCC
>CAMPHP010000458.1 GCA_946885925.1 uncultured Litorilinea sp. | reverse complement strand
TCAGCCAAGCATTCTTGGACGAACATGCCCTCAGTATCGGTGATCGTATTTCGCGTCTGGTCGTGCCTGTCTTTGGTGGGAGCATCCGCGAACCCTTTAGGATTGTAGGCGTCTATAACTACTTCCCCACTGCGGAAGATGAGCCAGTTATGATCGTCGGCAACATGGAATACATCATCTCCTTTTTTGGTATCACAATGCCCCATCGCATCTGGCTGCGACTTACCCCCGATGCCGACCCCGAAGCCGTTGTTGATGCAGTTTCCACCACAGGCATTGATGCCATCGAAGTAAACACTGCATCAGAGATCCTAGGCAGTGAACAAGCACAGATGGAGCGAGTGGGTGTCTTTGGCACATTGACTGTCAGCTTTCTGGCAGCTACCCTCATGGCTGGACTCGGCCTACTAACATACAGCTACGCATCGCTACACGAACGATTATACCAGTTCTCCGTCTTGCGCGCTGTCGGTTTGCGCCGCACCGAGATCATCGGCCAAGTCGGGCTGGAGTATATCGTCCTCACCGCCTATGGTGCTGTAGCAGGTGTAGCGTGCGGGGTTTTAGCTGCTGTCCTCTTTGTGCCTTTCTTCCGCATCAGCGTAGGCGAAGGAGCACCGCTGCCTCCGCTAATTCCGATTATTGCCCAAAACGAAATTGCCCCGCTTGCTATCGTCTTTAGCCTCGTGATGATCGTCCTTGAATTGATTATCATCTCCTCAGCCTTCTACGCGCGGCTCTTCGAGGCACTCCGCATGGGCCATCAGGGATAGCACGCTAAGCCACCTCACTAGCCAACGCCGCCGCTTGACAAATCTGCCACCACGACATACGATACTCGTATCAAGTTGACCATAACTTCACGAGCAAAAGCCTAGAGTAGGCTTTTGCTCGTATATGACCGATCATGCAAACTTTTCACCGGCCCAGATAGACGAGGAAGACTGTGAGCGAAAGCCAACTCCTGCGCCCCACCACTGGACCCTATAGCTATGAATATCCGCGGCCCGCGGTCACGGTTGATATTATTCTCTTTACTTTCCATGATAACCAGCTTAGGGTTCTTTTGGTACGACGCAAGCAACCGCCATTTGCGGGAAAGTGGGCACTTCCTGGCGGCTTTGTCCAAATTGACGAAGAGCTAGAAGAGGCTGCTCGTCGCGAACTACGCGAAGAGACCCATGTTGATGATATCTATTTAGAGCAACTCTACACCTTTGGCGAACCAGACCGTGACCCGCGTGGCCGCGTGATCACGGTGGCCTATTTTGCTCTGCTCAGTATCGACCAGGCGCAAAGCCAGGAAATCCAAGGCGCATCCGATGCGGATGAGGCTGCATGGTGGAACGTTTATGAGTTGCCCGCACTCGCCTTTGACCATGACCGCGTTATCTCCTATGGCTTGCAGCGTCTACGCTGGAAACTTGAATGGACGGCGCTAGGCTTCTTGCTTCTCCCTGCCGAGTTCACCCTCTCTGAACTCCAAAAGGTCTATGAGACTGTTCTCAATGAGCCATTAGACAAGCGCAACTTCCGCCGCAAGATGCTAGCGACCGATGTGCTTGAAGAAACAGGCAATCTACGTGAGGGCGACCACCGCCCAGCCAAGCTCTACCGCTTTACGGCAAAAGCCATCGAGCTAGAGCAAGCCCGCCGCCGTTTCCCCTAACCCCCCTCCTGCCTCAGTCCTTCTCCTGCCCGCTCTGTTGGCTACAAATGGATCATAAAAGCCGGAGGCCAAAGCCCTCCGGCGAGCCTGTAAGCAGATCTCAATGCATAGCTGCGCTACAAAAATGGCTAAAACAAAGTGGTGATGCCTCGCGCATTCTACTGGAATCCTCCTACCATACATTCATCGTAATGGAAATATAATTTTCTCGTCATCTCATTACAGAACGGTAATTTGCCAACTTTTTTGGGAAGGGACGAGTACATTTGAATACAAAGGGACAAGAGTGTGTACAACGACAGGCTGATCCTGAGCGTCCACGCCACTACCCCGATTATATCTACGGGCTTCATGAGTCCGGTGGAGAGCAATTCATGCTCCGGGCAGGACGACGCGGTTGGGTTCTGGAGTTGGCCGCAATTGGCCTGGATGGCAGCAGCACCCCTGCCGACTTCTCGAAGCTAGCCACTGCCGGACTAGGTGTGATTGTACGGATTAACCATGCCTATGGAAGCGGAGGGACATTACCACCCCCTGACCGTTACCCCGACTTTGCTGCGGCTTGTGCCCGCTATGTGCAGCGTTCTACGGGCTGTCATATCTGGATCATCGGCAACGAACCCAACCACGAAGACGAACGTCCCGATCACCAGCCGATCCTGCCCTATGACTATGCACGGGCTTACGAGCTCTGCCGCAATGCCATTCGTGCGTTACCAGGCCACGAGCAAGATCAAGTTCTTGTGGCAGGTCCCGCACCCTGGAATGCCACTACCACCTACCCAGGTAACGAAAAAGGCGATTGGGTGCGCTATTTCGTGCATGTCATGAGCCTGCTCAATGACGACATGTGTGATGGATTTGCGCTACATAGCTATACGCACGATCTTGAAGCAAACCAGATCGATGGTGATTTCTTCCACACCACACCGGGCTATCGCCATCTGCGTAACGAGTTTCGCTCCTATCGTGACTTTATGAATGCGATTCCCGACCGTTTCCGCCACTTACCCGTCTTTATCACAGAGGCGGATCCCACAACACGCGGTGTTGGCTGGAATCCTGGTCATAATGTGGGTTGGGTACGCGCCGCCTATCGCGAAATCGCGGCTTGGAACAGCAATCCAGCGCACCAGCCGATTTTGGGGCTGCTGCTCTATCGCTGGCCTGTAGTGCCCGACCAGCCAGAATGGTCGATCTCCAATCGAGCAGGCATTGTCGAAGACTTCAAACAAGCACTCGAAGCCGAACCAGCCAGTGACTATCTCATTCGCTTGCCAAGCAAGACAGAGCCACCCGCCGTCTTGGAGCCAGGTTCTCTCTTAGGCGAAGAGGCGCAGTGGGATGGCATCGTTGCCTCTCCACTAGGTCTCAACCAACGCACCGGCCCAACCACCGGTCATGCCATCCTACAACTCCTACCCAACGAAACAGCCTTAACGGTGCTGAGCGAGCTAGATGACTGGCTCTATGTGCGCGCCTTGGATCGCGTTGGCTATGTGAGTCGCAACTTTATCATGCGCCGGCGCATTGGTGGCTATATGCCATTGGTGCTTACACCAGGCACAGGGGGGGTAGGCGGCGGCTTCCTGCGCGAACGCAAGGAACTGATGGAGGCACCACTAGCCCCCGATGCTGCCGAACAATTTACCATTGACGCCACCACGTCAAGCTGGACCAAACAAGCAGTAGCCGCCGCGTGGAATCAATTTGGGGCACTCATTACGCGCATCGCCCAATTGCTGGAGATCGACCCCGCGCTGGCGTTGGCAGTCCTCGCTATCGAATCAGGCGGGCGTGCCTTCGCTGAAGATGGGCGCATGTTGATCCGCTTTGAACCGCACATCTTCTTTGAAGAGTGGGGCAAGCTCGACCCCGAACGCTTTGCCCAACACTTCCGCTACCAGTTAGAACAGCCCTGGCAAGACCACCAGTGGCGACCGGGTGCTGACCAAGAATGGCGCAATTTTCACGGCAACCAGCAAGCCGAGTGGGAGGTCTTTACCTTTGCACGCAATGGCATTGCGCCCGAAGCCGCACTACGCTCTACCAGCATGGGTGCGCCGCAAATCATGGGCTTCAACCATGCAGCAGTCGGTTATCCTTCAGCCCAGGCCATGTTTGAGGCCTTTTCAACCAGTGCCCATGCCCAAATCATCGGACTCTTTGACTTTATCAAGGTTGAGCCGGTCCGGCTGAATGCGCTACGAACAGGAGATCTTATGGCTTTTGCTAGTAGTTATAACGGCAGTGGACAAGCACCACTCTACGCAGCCCTGATCCAAGATGGTATGAATACATTCAACCTTCTGCGCTCCACGCCTCCCGCAGAAATACCGGCGGAGATGCCAGAGGACACACCAGAGGAGATGCCTGGGGAAGTGCCCGGCGCAGAGCCAGGCGATAACGGCGAAGCCTCTGCCCGGCTCCCTGTGCCACCCAGCCCTGCAAATCTGGCAGAACTTGATCCGGAGTTATATGCAGCCTGGCGCAACCATGTGCTTGACGGCTTTGCACATAATCAGGTGATGTTCGATCGCTTGGTCGAGGCCTTCATGGGTCC
>CAMPHP010000457.1 GCA_946885925.1 uncultured Litorilinea sp. | reverse complement strand
TACCTCGTCTGGTCCCTTTCATATGGCCCTTGATGGATGGAAGGAGCGGCTTCTGCTCTTGACTCCGGACGAGCTGCTTGAGATCCCAATTGGCTGGAATGGTGCGCTAACGCCTGGCGCTGACCCCATCCACCATACGTTAGAAGGCTGGCCGCTAGATCAAGCAAAGGGGATAACAGTAGACCTCACTACAGGACACCTCTTCATCCTCAACGGCCTAACGCGAACCGTGGTTGAAATGGCTCCGGATACAGAAGGCAACTTTAGCAACGCACATTTAGTAGGCACCACTACACTCGACTTACCCGCTGGCGTGTTACCCAGTGGCCTTACACGCAACGATACTACCGGGCATTTCTATACGTTGAGCAACAGCGGAGGCGTGGTCTATGAATTGGCGAATTCAGGAGCGTTGCAGCACATCTACTCGCTCGCTGGTGTCAATTTAGCCAACCCACAAGCAGTCGTGCTTGCACCCACTGCTGACAACACAGATGATCCAGATGCACTCGATCTCTTTGTCCTCGATTCCAAACCCCTCAACGCACGATCTCCGGCTGGGGAATCACCCGTAGCTCCACAGTCAGATGCAGGGATAAACGCAGGAACAGAGCACCTCTTCCTGCCGAGCATCAGCGGCTTGGGGCCAGTAACAACATCAGCGAGAGGCACTTCCAATCGTATTTTTGAACTCTTCCTAACTCCTCGTGGCGTGGTCAGGACAAGCGCCACTACGATTACAGCAACTCTAGTACACACGACGAACACATCTGCTTTCTCGCCGCCAAGTCCAGACCCTTCTGGCATTGCGTATATCACACACGCCAATTCGCTCTTTGTTAGTGATGGGGAAGTCGACGAAATGAGTATCTTTGAGGGTGACAATCTCTTCGAGGCCACACTCGACGGTGCTCTAGCAGATAGCTACTCATCGATAGTTAGCACCGACCATAAGCCCAACAAGGAACCGGCGGGCGTTGCCTATGCGCCGTCCGGTTTTTTTTTTACAAATCCACACTTGTTCATCTCGGACGACACCAAAGGTGCCTGGATCACCGTGATCGATTTGGGTGCGGACCACAAGTATGGCACCGCCGATGACCTTCGCTCCCAGTTCAGTGGCACTGATTTCGGCTCAGTCGATCCGGAAGGGCTGGCTTACGACACTTCGAACAATGCTCTCTTTATCGTGAATGGCGTGGGGGCAGAGGTCTACCGCGTAGCGCCAGGTTCCAATGGCCGGTTTGATGGTGTGGCTCCCGGCGGAGATGACCAGGTGACACACTTCGATGTGGCCACGTTGGGCATTGTTGATCCCGAAGGGATTGAATTCAATCCTGCTAACGGCCATCTCTTTATCATGGATCGTATTCACGACCTTATTGCTGAGACGTTGCTTGACGGCACGTTCGTTCAGTACATTGACATCTCTGCCGCCAACAGTCTCGCGGTAGCAGGGCTAACCTATGCGCCATCCAGCACAAACCCCGCGCAAATGCACCTCTATATCGTGGATCGTGGCGTGGACAATGGCCAGGATCCCAATGAGAACGACGGCAAGATGTATGAGATGTCCTTCTCGATTGACAACCACGCGCCCATCGCCGCAGACGATGGCTACAGCATTAACGAAGATGAGACATTAAGCCTTGCTGCCTCTGGTTTGTTGAGCAACGACACGGACGCAGAGAGTAATGTTCTCACAGCAGTCAAGGTCACCGATCCGGCTTACGGGGCGCTAACGATCAACGCTGATGGCTCCTTTATCTATACACCTGTGCTCAACTACAACGGCTCCGACAGTTTCACCTACAAAGTCAATGACGGCAGCGCCGACTCCAACGTCGCCACTGTGACCATCACAATCCAGCCCGTCAACGATGCGCCGGTCGCGACAAGCGATAGTCGCGACATGGTTGAAAATAGCGTGCTTACGGTGGTTGCGCCGGGTGTTCTAGAGAACGACAGTGACGTGGACAGCCTAGGGCTCACGGCGATACTGATGAGTGATCCTGTGCAGGGGACGCTAACATTGGATGCCGACGGTTCGTTCATCTATACCCCCGTGCTCAACTTCAGCGGCATAGATAGCTTTACCTACAAGGCCACCGATGGCAGCGCCGACTCCAGTATTGCGACTGTTACCATCAGGGTCAATGCTAGCGGAGTGACGACATTTCTGCCGAGGATCGAAGAGTAAACCTGCGCAGCAAACCAGGGCATGGAGCATAATCCGCCGCTTGATGAAAGCTTGCGAAAGGGAAAGGCAGCGGCGGCAGACATGCAACGTACTGTTGTCGCTCTACTTTTGAAGTGGCTCTGCCGAGCAAAATTCAGCACTATTTCCACTCAATTCGCAAGATCATGCCACCTATTCGTTGATTTTTTACACTCTGTTAAGAAATGCTTGTGATAGCACAGTCCATAAATCTCAACTAAATATTAAATTGCGACTTATAGAAACAAATTGCGACCCCCTGAGATGGTAGCCGCGGTCGTAATTGTGATTCCGGTGTATTAAGATCACATAAACAAAGTGTTAATTCAACCTCCGATCTAGTACTTTCAATGTAGTAATTCTTTCTCGGTGTCTTTCTCATTTTGTCCAATGGTCCAACAAGAATCTAGCCGAATCTGGAACAAGCACATGCCAACGTGGACATGTCATAACCGTGGGCGATTTGGCACATGCACCCAAAAACCAAGATGAATTACTCAATGACTCTCAGCCTAAAACGTGAACCGTATCCTACGGATCTCAACAATGATGAATGGCTTCACATTCGAGAACTTATTCGACCCGATCGCGATGTGGGGCGCAAACGAGCCGTTGACGAACGTGAGATTGTCAATGCCATTCTCTATGTGTGGCAAAGCGGTTGTGCGTGGCGCATGCTCCCCCACGACTTGCCTCCTTGGCCGACAGTCTATTACTACTTCTGTCGCTGGCGACGTGACGGCACGTTGGATGCCATTCGCATGACTTTGAGAGAGTTCAAGAGACAAGCGTTGTAATCAGTACCGCTATCAATGCAAAGAGATTAATGCAAAGGGATCCATGCAAGTCCATACAGCAGCATGTAGGCCACATTCGTGGAAGCAGCGCAGGCTCCACTTGAAGGCTTCTTGTAGAGCTTCAAAGATGGAGGATTTTTGCTGTGAATGAGGAATATCCCATGAAAAACTATCTCCCGACTGTAAGCGGCCAAGTGAAGGGGGTTCGCGCGAGCTGGTATCCAGCACGCCAGTTTGCATACGCCATATTCCTGTTTGCCCTGCTCACCTTGCTAGCAAGTAGCAAAGATACTTGGGCTCAAGGGGAAGCAGAGCAAATCGATGGAGCCGTTGTCCTGGATTACCGGATCGTTGAGACCAAAGATGCTGATATTCAAAATCCAACTGCTATTGCCTATTCAGCCGATGCTGGTATGTTCTATTATCTCCAGCCAACCGCGCAAAATCAGCACGAAATTCTCTCAGTTACACCCTTTGAGAATGTACTCGAACGCATCCTAGTGGACATTGGGGCATCTGGCCTCGTTCATATGGCCTTTGATAGTGTAGGTGGACGTCTCTTGCTCCTGCCTTCAAATTCAACAGAGTTACTAGAGGTTCCCATCACCTGGGATGGCTCACTGCCGCCCACCACTGAACCCATCCGGCACACGCTTTCAAATGGGGCACCAGGCGACGCACAGGGAATTACAGTGGACGCAGTGACTGGTCATCTCTACATTCTTGGAGGAGCAACACAAACCATTGTCGAGTTGGCACCAGATGCAGAGGGCAACTTCAACACCGCGACGCTTGTCGGGACAATCACGCCCGCCTTGCCCGCAGGCGTCTCACTCCGCGGGCTTGCGCGCAATGATGCCGCGGGGAATTTTTACGCGTTGAACGCCAACGGTAGCGAAGCCTATGAGTTTGACGCCTTGGGGCAGTTGCAGCAGACCTACTCACTCGTCGATGTTGGCCTGACCAATCCCCAGGCTCTTGTCCTGGCGCATACTGCCGACAACACAGACGACCCGGATGCGCTCGACCTCTTTGTCGTTGACGCGGCATCATCAGGACCGGTAGACACACCGCCGAGTGAGACACCTGACGAAAACAAGACACAGCTCTTCTTCCCCCTCATTACGGGCGAGGGAGGGAACACAGCCGCAACTACAGCCGAAGCTAGCTCTGGTCGTGTCATCGAACTCTTCCTGACACCGCGGGGGGTAGCCATGGCGAGT
>CAMPHP010000456.1 GCA_946885925.1 uncultured Litorilinea sp. | reverse complement strand
AGCCGCAATGTACAACAAAACCCGCTAGAGCAAACTTCAGCCACCAAGGCCGCAGCCGTGCGTGCGGCAGAAGATAGATTTACCAAGCTATTCAACGCCAGCTTTGATGCGCTGATCATCTGCCGGCAGGAGGATGGCTCTATTGTTGAAGTAAACGAAAGCTTTGAGCGCCTCCTGGGTTATCGTTCTACCGAGATATCCGGGCGTACATTGACGGATCTCAACTTCTATGCCGATCCCACAAACTTGGAACGCATCCCCGTTCAACTTACAGATCAAGGCTATATACGTGAGCTCGAGGTAGAGATTTATACCAAAGCGGGTGATGTGCGTCAGGTGAGTTTGACTATCGAAACGGTGACAAGCCACGACCAGCCCTGTTGGCTCATCCTCCTGCGCGACATTACCGGCTATAAACAGACAGCAGAGGCACTCTATCTAAGCGAGAACCGCCAGCGCTCACTGGTCGAGATTATGCCAGCCGCTGTCTTTACTTGTGACAAAGAGGGGCTGATTACCTACTTCAACCAGCGCGCAGCCGAGCTTTGGGGCAGAAGACCCAAGCTGAAAGACCCGGAAGATAAGTTCTGTGGCTCCTTCCGCATTTACCGGCCTGATGGTTCGTTGTTACCCCATTACGAATGTCCAATGGCGATTGCCGTCCTCACAGGTCGGGGTACACGCAATGAGGAGATACACATACTCCGGCCCGATGGCTCGGTGATCCTTGCCTCTGTCAACATCGATCCGCTCTTTGACCAGGGAGGACGGCTCATTGGGGCCATTAATGTCTTTGAGGACATTACGCGGCGCAAGCAGGCCGAAGAAGCACTACGCCAAGCCCATGAGGAGCTTGAACAGCGTGTAGAAGAGCGCACGAAAGAATTAGAACTTCGCAACAACGAACTAGACCAGTTTGCCTATGTGGCAGCGCATGATCTCAGGGCTCCCCTACGTGCGATTGAATCCTTGGCAACATGGATTGCTGACGATTGTGCTGATCTGCTCCCGTCTAAGTCGAAGGAGCACCTAGCCAAGCTGAACAAGCGTGTTCAGCGTATGGAGCACTTGCTGGGAGATATGCTTGCCTATGCGCGAGCGACACGACAGCGCAGTGCACCCACAGAGGTAAGTGTGCCGGAGTTGGTGCAGAACGTGCTAAACTTGATGGCACTGCCTTCTGGGTTTCATGTTACTGTGGTAAGTGGAATGCCCTCCTTCGTTACAGAGAGCGTGCCGCTGGAACTTGTCCTACGCAATTTGCTCAACAATGCGCTAAAGCACCACCACCAGCCGCATCTTGGCCGCGTGCATGTGTCGGCGCAGGAGCACGACAACCACGTAGAGTTTGCCGTCGGGGACAATGGGCCTGGCATTGCGCCCCAGTTTCACGAGCGCATCTTCCAGATCTTCCAGACACTCAAGCCGCGTGATGAAGTTGAGGGCAGCGGTATGGGGTTAGCAATTGTGAAAAAAATCGTGGAAAACCGAGGTGGGCGTATCTGGCTAGAGTCTACCGTGGGAGAGGGAACAACTTTCTATTTTGTCTGGCCAAAGACATCAGAGAGGCAAAACACCCCCCGCCTCTCTGATGTCTTTGGATAACTGTATAACTGCGTTATAAGTGCTCTAGACTAATTGCTCTAGACAAAGAGCGCGGCCAGCACCAGAGCAATCGTCGCCAGCAATTTGATCAGCACATGCACGCTGGGGCCAGCAGTATCCTTAAAGGGATCGCCGACTGTATCGCCAACCACTGCCGCCTTGTGCGCTTCCGATCCCTTGCCCTGGACAACCCCATTTTCATCGCGCAACCCGCCCGCTTCAATAAACTTCTTGGCATTGTCCCAGGCCCCACCGCCATTGTTCATCACGGTCGCCAGCAAGACACCTGTGATCGTGCCGACCATGAGCATGGAGGCTTCCGCTTCAGCACGCAACAACAATCCTACGAGGATGGGAGTTGCTACGGCAACTATCCCTGGCAAAACCATGGCGCGCAGCGCACCACGCGTTGTAATATCGACAGCGCGACTATAATCAGCCTGTGCACCCTTGCGTCCTTCCAAAAGTCCCGGAATGGTGCGGAATTGACGGCGCACTTCTTCAATAATATCTTCGGCAACGCGGGCGACGCCCCGGATTGCCAGCGACGAGAAGATAAAGACCAACATCGCACCCACCATTGCCCCAACAAAGACAGGAACCTTGCCCATGTCCACCACATGCGAGGAGGCAATCACCTCTTCGGGTGCCCCCATCGCGCGCCGTACCAGTGCAATCTTATCCAAATAGGCACTAAAGAGCAGAAATGCCGCTAGGGCTGCGGAACCAATTGCATAGCCTTTTGTCAACGCCTTGGTCGTATTGCCTGCCGCATCCAGCGCATCCGTCCCTTCACGAATTGAATCCGGCGCACCCGACATTTCCACAATACCACCAGCATTATCCACAATCGGCCCAAACGTATCCATTGCCAATACGAAGGCTGCGGTCATCAGCATGCCCATCGTGGCTACTGCCGTACCATAAATACCACCGACATACGCTTCGATGCCTAACTCTGCCGCGGCCTGCGTCCCCATCCAATAGGTAGACAACAAGGCTGAGCCCACCACGATAACTGGAGCTACCGTGTTTTCAAAGGCAACTGCCAACCCGGTGATGATGTTTGGCCCAGTGCCGCGCAAGCTCGCCTGGACAATTGATCGCACAGGTCTCCAGCGCGCTTCTGTGTAATACATGGTGATCAAGACAATGGCAACACTGGTAATCAGCCCAACTAGGCCAGACCAGAAGAACCACATATTGCCAAACATTGCATCAACGACCCAATACAGGACGATGGCGCAGAGCAGCACGGTCAAGCCATAGCTGCGGAAGAGCGCATTCATCGGTTCTTCATTGGGTTGCAGCTTAAACCACGGAAAGGAGGTTGCCGCCACGACCCCCACAATGGAGACGATCAGACCTAGCGAACGCACAATCAAAGGGAAAAAGATCCAAGCAGCATCTTGTGTCGCCAAGTAGATTGCTACCCCCAAGATCATAGCACCGATATTTTCTGCCACAGTAGACTCGAAAAGATCGGCACCACGCCCTGCACAATCACCTACATTGTCGCCCACCAGATCCGCCACTACGGCAGCATTGCGCGGGTCATCCTCCGGAATACCCGCTTCGACCTTGCCGACTAGATCGGCTCCCACATCAGCAGCTTTGGTGTAAATGCCGCCTCCCAACTGGGCAAAGAGTGCGACGAAACTGGCCCCAAAGCCCATACCGACCAGCAGGAATGGCGCTACAGCGGGATCCTCAAAGCCGCCGTAAAGCCAGAACATCACATAGACGCCAATCAGAGATAGACCAACAACCAAGAAGCCACTGACCGCTCCGCCACGTAGCGCCACATTAAACGCTGGCACAACGCCGCCGCGTGCGGCTGAGGCTACCCGTTGATTCGACTGTACTGCTACATACATGCCAATGATGCCACTGAGCGCGGAAACTGCTGCGCCGACCAGAAAGGCAATCCCTGTGCGCCAACCGAGGGCAAAACCTACCAAGTCGGTTTCCGCAGCACGTTCAAAGAAGGTAACTAAAAGGGTGAGAACAATGGCTGTCACAAGGGCGAGTATGCCGATGGTGCCATATTGCCGCGACATAAACGCAACCGCACCCTGATAAATTGCATTGCCCACCTGCTGCATCGCAGGTGTCCCTCGATCACGCCGCAAGACATCCCAAGCCAAATACAAGACAAAGACCAATGCCAAAACACCTGAAACGGGCACAACCCAAACCAGATCCATCGCATGTTCCTCGGCTGATTCTTGAACGTTTTCAATTGTGAGCGCTGTTAGAAGTTCGTCACACAGAGTGAGTTCTTGTTGGGAGCCGCCACAACAATGTGACAAAGATCGCCATCATCTTGATGACTGAACCCATTTTAATCGCAATCTCATTTTGTAAAAAGTTGAAAAAACAGCGCGCGAGAAGTATAGGGCAAGATAGCAAGAACTATGCCCCATACGGGTATCTTGGTCTCTTTCTATTCTCACCCCTGCTTTTTGATTGGCAGTTTTGGGCAACTCGGTTGCTACAAGTCATGTCAAAAAGAGTTTGTCACCCTGGAAGGGTCTCTCTGCTGCTGCCGCACTATCCAGAGAGATGCCTACGGCATGACGGACGCGTTGCTCTGTCACCCCGTAGGGGTCTCTCTGCCCCGCTGCGCGCCCTGGGGGCACTCGAC
>CAMPHP010000455.1 GCA_946885925.1 uncultured Litorilinea sp. | reverse complement strand
GGGCGATCTTATGCGTCTGGATCAGGTCAACCCACCATTGGATCGTCTCGATATTTTGGGGTCTGTCCAAGGCTGCTTCTGTATAATCCTCATTCAGAATACTGCCGCCATTGGCCCAAAGGGACGAATCAATCACATCATAATCCCAATGGGAGATCATGCCATACTGGTCGATCTTATCGCCCGACTGCTTGGTCAAGCGTGTACCGGCTTCCAAAATATCATTGTAGGTCCACTCATCGGTGGGGTATGCTTCGCCAGTAGCATCAAAGATACTCTTGTTGTAGTAGAAGACCACTGTTACCCACTCGTAGGGAATGGCATAGAGCGAGCCTTGCGTGCCAGGATAGCGCAGACCATCGAGTACCTTGAGGAAGTATTTATCCTCATCGTCGGGACCAAAAACACCTGTCTTTTCCACAAAAGGATCGAGGTTGAGGGCAATGCCAAGGTGGGCGAAGTCCTGAATCCAGGCGGCGCTGACAAAGGCAAGATCAGGCGCTTGCCCGGCTGCGGTCAACGTCTGGTACTTCTCATAATAGCCGTCCCACGGCACAAGTTCCATGTTGACCTTGACTGTGGGGTTTGCCTCCTGGAATGGATCGATGAGGCCGCGTGTCAGATTGTCGTTATCATTCTCCTCCGGAAGCGCCCAATAGGTCAACACAGTTTCCTCTGTGCCAGGTGCGGCCTCAGCGCCACTATCACTCGCGGCACTTGGGCTTGCAACAGGCGCAGCACAAGCAGAAGCCAGCGCCGACACCGTCACGTAGCCAGCGGTCAAAGTCAAAAATCTGCGACGACTTAACATGTTGTCTCCTTCTGGCAATAGCCTCAAAACGGGTAGCCACAACGCGCTCGGCACGGAAATCCGCTAGAGGCGCGTACCTATGACAGTTACTTATGATAGTTACTTATGATAGTGAAGAGAGAGTGAATCGCGATGTGCTGTCACCCCGCGGGCATGACAGAAGCGATCAGCAACTTGACTTATGATATTGAATTGATACTGAATGCTCAGCAGCCTGATTAGATTGTTATGGAAGAGGTTCAAACGAACATGGGAGATCGTTCATTTGAACTTTAACACACTCAAAAATGGAAGTCAACTGCTTTTCCCGCGCGCTCTGGAGTACCGGGAGGAATCTCTCTGCCAGGTTATCAGAGCAGACAGATCCCTAGAGGTGACAAACCATTCGGCTACTACTTATCGTCTCAGTGGTAGCCAACTTCAGAGAGTGCTAGTTATCTGTCCGGCAAAGAGCAAGGTGCGGGCTGAGCAGGTAGGGTGTGAGATGCGCCGCAAGATTCGAGAAAGGCAGCACTTCGGGCTTGAGTTGAATCCCCAGCTTGCTCTCCATAAACGCGCGCCGTGCCTGAATCCGTCCCCACGCCTCCGGCCAGGCAGTGGCAAAAGCTTCACGCATGGAAGCATCAGCAAGCGCAATACCATCTTCGATATTCGTCGTGAAGTAGGGGCTGTGCGTAGCCGGAATTACATCAACCTGACGAGCCATGCCTGAGCGTAACTCAATGGTTGAACCGTCAAAGATAGGTGAATGAACCCATTCATCAATGTGGATGAGATGACCAGGATTAAGTCCAACGCCAAAAAAGGGATCGCCCAAGTGACGCTGAATGATGGCGAATAATTCCCCACCTGGCACCCCAATGCCTACCGTGCTGTACC
Organism: uncultured Litorilinea sp.; assembly: GCA_946885925.1. The sequence continues at coordinate 2,565 of CAMPHP010000455.1, read as the reverse complement.
ATTCGGTAATGGCTGCAAAATAGGGTTTGATCAACCGCTCGACATAGTCCTGAATTGCAGAGGGCAATTCTCGCTCATCATGTACCAAAAAGCCCGCACGCGCATTCAATGCCCCCCATACCCCTAGCGCACACGAGACTGGATCGCCCAGTTCCATGCGGCGCGTGGATGGACTCGCCAAGGCCAAACCGGCGCGCGGCCCAGAAATCACGATAGGGTGCATCGAATGGGGAAGCCCCTGCAACTGACCGGCCTGCACAGCATCAATCTCGCGCACACCAGGCTCTAAGGCACGTAAGACGCGGCGCATGGAATTCGACACACTGGTAGCAGCAAACTCAAAACAGGCAAGTTGATCCACACTGTTCACACAGCGCAGACCATTCTCCGGATTCATGAACCAGTGTGTGACATTCACCACATCCTCGCCCGTGAGACGGCGCAATGTGTCTACGAGGTATGCAGGCGCATTGATCCAGCAAGCAGCATCGCTCCCAGCTTCAGCGCCAAAGTATTTCCAATCCGCCACACCCGCGCGTGTACCACGGCGAATACCAGCCTCGGCAAAGAGAGCTTCCAAAGCATCACTACGGCTTCGATCCTGTCCCATCAAGCTAAAGGGTTGGTAGAGCCGCACATCAAGATCTAATGGGCTGACCTTGGCATAGTCCCATCCCTCGTTACCAACCAGCAGCATAGGGCGCTGCCCTTCAGCGATCAGGAGCAGAGCCTCTTCAAAGCGGGGATCAAAGCCAGTCAAAAAAGCAAGGTTCGCCGCATGCTCTCGATCTCCATAGACCGCAACCACGTCGATTCGATCTGCTTCAGCTTGTGCGCGAACAGCCTCGACACGCGCTTGATATTCCACAGCAGAAAGCATTGGTTCGACGGAAGCCTCGCCAAACGCAGGCAGTTCAATTTGGCGTAACTCAATCCCCTTAACACGCACCATCATTCCTCCTTAACCCAAGCATGGCTGGCAAATCTGTGGCTATACGGCTAATACCTTGACATGTGATCGAAGCTCGTCAAGCAGGCGGGATTCTGACTCACGCCCGGTAATCAACATGGTGACTTTGCTCAATGGAACAATGGTACTGAGTGTACTGCGTCCAATCTTGCTATGGTCTGCCACAACAATCAGTTCCTTGGCGGATTTAACCATGGCGCGTTTTGTATGGGCCTCGTTCAGTTCTGGAACCATCAGCCCACCTTTGATGTCAATGCCATCAACGCCCAAGAAAAGCTTATCGGCTTGAATGTTCTCAAAAAAGGCTGAAGTCTCCGGCCCAAGAATAGCGAGGACACCCTGGCGCAAGTGACCACCCGCAATGTAGAGGTCGATGTTGGGGCAATCCGAGAGATCCGCCGCCACGTTGAGCGCATTGGTGATGACAGTGATGCGCTTCGACTTGAGAAACTTGGCAACCAACATGGTTGTCGAGCCAGCATCAAGGATCACAATATCGCCATCCTGCACAAGATCAGCGGCGGCCTTGCCGATCCTGCGCTTCTCCTCCACAAACTGCGTTGTCTTGGCCTGCAAAGACACCTCGAAGAATGCCGGATCATAGACCGTAGCACCTCCATAAGTCCGTTGCAATGCTCGCTGGCTCTCCAATTCAGAGAGGTCGCGCCGAATAGTCATCTCGGAGACGTGAAATTCACGAGCGAGTTCGGCAACCGCGGCAAAGCCTTTTTCGGTTAGATATTGGAGAATTGCGGATTGCCGCTCACTTTGCATCGTCATTGTTCGACCTCACACGACTTAATGTTCATATTATCACATTTCACGTTCGTTGCAAACATGACTTATGGTATTTCTGACAACCCGTGTTTGAAGTGGAAGGAATGTAGCAAGCAATGATGTTCATGTCAACAAGGAGAACAGAAAAACCGAACCGCAGAGGAATTGTTCGCAGGTATTTTGAGAAGACTTCTGGCGGGTTTGGCAACCTAGAACATTCGAGCTATTCTAATTTCCAAGATCCACTGCCCACTTCCTGCCTACCAGAACGATTATCAAGAATGATCAACACGGAGAACGCCATGACCAACCGTCTCGTTGAAGGAGTTACCCATGTTCAAGTGCCTGTACGTGATGTAACCCAAGCCACGGATTGGTATTGCAAGTACCTGAATTGTGAGGTTATCCAGGTTCACCCCACCAACGCTATCTTGCGATTTGGCACAGGCCCCACAATCTTTCTCTGGCAAACCAATGATCTCACCGCCGCGACATTCACTGTCAATGGCGAGCCTTTTCCCGCCATTGGTATTGAGACGAAGGATATGGACAGCTTAGTTTCCCTGCTGGCTAGCGCAGGAGTAGAGATACACCAATTGCCAGGGGATATCCCAGGTCGCAGGTTTATGAAGTTCTTCGATCCCGACGGCAATATGTTTGTCGTCCACCAAGAGCCCTCATAGGACACAGACGCCTTCTAGTCATTCAAGCATAGCTAATCACCATAGGGCAGATCCTCGATACTACCTGGCAGGCGCAAGATTGGCAGCGCCTGCTCAATCTGTTCGACATTCTCGACGACTGGTTGCAGTCCTCAC
>CAMPHP010000454.1 GCA_946885925.1 uncultured Litorilinea sp. | reverse complement strand
GTTGGGGGTCGTCTCGTGGTGCATCTTTGCGTTGCAGGACAATGTCCTAACCGGGCTGCGCAAGGCGGTTTATGTTCCACTCGAGAACATTCCCTACGCAGTCGCCAAAATCGGATTGCTCATCCTTTTTGCGACGAGCCTGACCAACTATGGCATTCTTGCTTCTTGGACATTTCCACTGATCGTCATCTTGGTGCCGATCAACTACATCATCTTTCGCTTTCTGATCCCGCAGCACATGGAGGTAACAAGAGAGCAGACCTTCTCTTTTCGAATCTCGCAGATTGCCTACTATGTTGCTGGTAACTCTGTGGGCGCGCTGTTTATGTTGGCCGCGACTCGGCTCCTGCCTGTGCTTGTCACGAACATCGCGGGTGCAAGCGCAAACGCCTACTTTTATTTGCCGTGGACGATTGCGACTTCACTCAAGCTGATCATTGCCAATATGACCACTTCCTTTACGGTCGAGGTTGTGGCGGACAATACAAAGCTGCGGGCATACAGCCATCGTTTTCTGGTTCATACGACAGGGATGCTTATCGTGCCGATTCTGGTCATGCTCATGAGTGCCCCTTACATCCTCTCCTTTTCCGGAGAGAAATATGCGACCGAAGGTACGCAGTTGCTTCGCCTGCTTACTTTGGCTGCGCTTCCAAACATAATCATCTCACTTTACCTTGGCATTGCGCGCGTGCGGCAGAGGGTTTCTGGGATCATCCTGCTGCAACTCGTGCTTTGCGTGCTCACGCTGGGGCTGAGTTTTATATTCCTCGATGAATATGGAATTACGGGTGTGGGCCTTGCGATTTTGGTTAGTGAGGTTGTTGTCGCCGTGGGCCTACTTTTGACAAGCTTGCGACCCATTCTCCTGGAACCGCTTTGGCTCAAGCTTTTGGGGCGTTCCGGCCAGTTCTAGCATAGCGACGGGACACAAGAGTAGTCACCCTGGTAATTGACTGCTTCTAATCAGCGAACGTGTAGGGGATTCACCATGCGGTGATCCCAGTGATATATCCTAGTTATATATCCTAGTGATATATAGAGAAGTCTATTGACAATGCTGCGACAACACACTGGATTTTCAGAACCGATGCATTTTGAGCCAATTGCACAGAGCGGACCCCGAAGGCCTCGACTTCCTAGTTTTGGAGGTGTGGCCTCGCTGATCCTGGTGATCTGTGGGGTGCTGCTGTGGGCTGTCTCGCTGGATCAGATCAATCTTCAGCAGATGGACGATACCGGGCTCATATCCGTATTACCGCCCGCGGTTTTGCTTGGGCTCTTTATTGTTAACGCAAGTTTTTGTCTGGCTATAAGCCAGCGACCATTACCACTGGTGCTCTTGGTTCTCCATATTGTGGTGCTGGTCTTTATGCTCTATGGAATAACGGCGATTGTTCAGGAGGTGCCGCGTTTTGCCATTGGCTGGAAGTTGGCAGGAGTCATTGACTATGTGATGCAGACGGGCACGGTGGATGGCAGAATCGATGCCTTTTTCAATTGGCCAGCCTTTTTTATTCTGGTGGCCTTTGTGACCGAGAGCATGGGCTTTGATAGTGCTGTCGCTTTTATGGGATGGGCACCCGTCTTCTTTAACTTCCTCTACCTTGGCCCGCTATGGATGGTTTTTCGTTCTGCCACTTCGGACTTGCGATTGGTTGTGCTTGGGGTCTGGTTTTTCTATCTTGCCAACTGGATTGGTCAAGACTATCTGGCACCGCAAGCATTCAATTACTTCTTTCTCTTGGTCGTCGTGGCGATCATTCTTACTTGGTTGCGCGGCCCTGCTTGGCAAACGAGCGGCGTAGTCACAAGGGTGCGCCGGATATCGGCTCGTTTCGACCGTTTGACCTCCACTGTTGAGCAGTGGGTTGCGGGGGATGAACAGCCGGTTGCGCCGAGTACACCAGTGCAACGTGCCGCATTGATCGGTATCCTGGTTCTCATCTTTGCCGCGATGGTTTCCAGTCACCAATTAACGCCCTTTGCTACGCTTGCGGCGATTAGTGCATTGGTCTTTTTCAATCGTTGTACGGTACTGACCCTCCCGGTAATCCTAGCCATGTTGATTGCTACATGGGTGCTCTATATGGCTTCGCCCTATTTGGCCGGTCATATTGAACATGTTTCGGGTCCGGTGGGGTCTGTTGGTACTAACATTGATGCCAACCTGACCGAGCGATTCCGCGGCAGCCCAGGCCACGTTTTTATCAACTATCTGCGGACAGGGATGTCATTGGCCGTTTGGGTCTTGGCATTTCTAGGCGGCTTGCGACGTTTTCGAAATGGCTATCGAGATTGGGGCCTTGTGCTGGTGGCCCTAACGCCTTTCCCGCTGATTCTGTTGCAAGCCTATGGGGGTGAACTCCTCTTACGCATCTATCTCTATTCTGTGCCTTTTATGTCCTTCTTTGGCGCAGCACTGTTTTTCCCAAGTCCTACACTTGGCACTCGTTTGCACTCTACTGTGCTTCTCTTTGTGGTGAGCTTGGCAATGCTTGTGGGCTTTCTCTTTGCTCGCTATGGCAACGAGCGAATGATGTACTTTACGCCTAATGAAGTCGCGGCTGTTCACTATCTCTATGAGAATGCCGAGCCAGGTTCGCAATTTATCGCAGCGACAGGAACATTGCCGTGGCGCTTCCAAGACTACCGGACCTACAAGTATGCAACCGTACCGCGACTAGCCAGATCTAGCGATATTGAGGCACTGATCGGGCAGATGGCAGATAGGAGATACCCTGCCTCTTATCTGATCTTGACGCGCAGCCAAAAGGCTTCCGGAGAGCTTTTCATCGGTTGGCCGCCGGGGACATGGGAGCAGTTTGAACAGGCATTACATGATTCGAAGAGATTCAGAGCAGTCTATGCCAATGAGGACGCAGCGATCTATATATTGCTCAAACCGTGCGATAAACAAGATGTAGCCGGTGAACCATGCAGCCCCGTAGAGGAACAGGCTGATGGAGCTAGGGGAGAACATTGAGGAGTCCTATGACTACAGAAAGAGTCAAAGTTTTATATATAGGCGGTTATGGTCGTAGCGGCAGTACCTTGCTCGTCCGGCTCTTGGGGCAGTTGCCCAAATTTCACGCAGTCGGCGAGATGTGGAACATTTGGCAGAAATGTTTCACCGAAAACGAGTTGTGCGGCTGCGGGAAACCCTTTAAGGAATGTGAGTTCTGGGGTGCAGTGGTTGAGGAGGCGTTTGGTGGCTTTGACCGTGTTGATCTGGAAGAGATCAAGACGATACGACGCTTGCTACAAAGCCACACCTATCTACCTTTGCTTGCCTACCCTCAACTACGCACTGCTGAACAGCGCAAGCATATCGAGACCTATCAAGCGGTTCTAAAACAGCTCTATTCTGCCATCCACCATGTATCAGGATGCCGGGTGATCATCGATTCCTCAAAGGGGCCGCGCTATGCAATGCTGCTGAATGAGATCCCGGAAATTGACCTGCGGGTTATTCATCTGGCTCGAGACAGCCGAGCAGTTGTCTACTCGTGGCAAAAGAAGATGGTCAAGCCCGAAGTCTATTGGAAGACAGAGTATATGGACAGGCCCAATCCCGTCAGTGCTGCCCTGAACTGGAATCTCACGAATATGCTGACGCAATCCTTCGGTAAGAGCAGTGCAAAGTATCGGTTTGTTCGCTATGAAGACCTTATCGAGTCACCCCAGGCTCGGCTTGCAGAGATTGCACAATTTGCGGCGGGTGAGGATGGAGAGGAAGCCTATACGCTCGAATATGACGGTGCAGTGAATCTCTCGGTCGACCATACAGCGGTTGGCAATCCCAATCGCTTCCGCAAGGGTCCAATCGAATTGCAGCGTGACGATGAATGGCGATACAAAATGCCCAAGATGCAAAAATATCTCGTGACTTCACTAACTCTGCCGTTGCTCCAGAAGTATGGGTATCTTGATGAGCAGATGAAAAGTAGTAGAGATAGCTTGGTCTCAGCATAGTCGGACAGTATCGCACGCTCATTGAAGGCATAGAGGATGGAGGGTGGTGGGCAGATGAATACAGTGGGATTTGCCGGTAGACGCATATGCCGTAATCTTGGCATCCGCCCGTTGAACTTTTTCTTGGCGGTGATAGTGAGTGTGGTGGTGGGCATGATGGCGAGCGAGAGCAGCTATGCCCAGGAGGCAGGTGGCGCACGCGTGACGCTCGAAGCGCCCGCCCAGGTCGGTGTCGGCGACGTGATTCGGCTGCGGCTGCGGGTGGAAGGGGATGTGGCAGTC
>CAMPHP010000453.1 GCA_946885925.1 uncultured Litorilinea sp. | reverse complement strand
AATTGATCCAAATAAAGAGGCTGCACAGTGATGGGCGCTTTTCTCCCATCACTGTGCAGCCATGCTTATCTCAACAACTCAACAAATTTCAACCAAAAGCGATCAGCTATTCAGGGCGGAAGGTCCCAATAATCTGATCAAAGACAGGTTCTTTCGCCCCACGCTGGGAATCCTGCGTAACCAAGGTCAAGATGTAGATCTTGTCATTGGCAATAATCCCCACTGCCTTGGCAAAAACCGTAGCATTCATACCCACCGACGAGAGGTTTGCCGTACCAGCAGCGCGCACACCAGGCATATTGTTGATCGTAGCAGGTTCCAAGGTCTCAATGTTGACATCGCCCAACATAGAGGCATTGGCCTCAAGCAGGCCGTTCAGCCATTCCACCAACGACTCCTGGGTCACGCCTGGCGCATCAATGACGGACACATTCAGTGCTGTGGGCAGACCACCAAACATGGCTGACATCAAATCGGTTACATAGATGACACCCAAAGACTCGCCTTCGGGGCTATTCAAGAAGGCATTCAGAGGCTCAAGCTGTGCGCCCATGCCAAAGGTGTTGGCAAGGTTTTGGAACTGGGCACTGCGCAGATCCAGTTCACTCCACCCATTCGGTACCGCCAACGAATAGCCGCGCTCTTCATCCACCACCGGCGTGAAACCATCTGGAATTGTAACCTGCGGTGTCGGTACTGGGGTTGGTTCCGCAGGCTCAGGAGTCTCACCCGGACGTGGTGTTGCTGTCGGTTCAGAGGTTGGGGTCGGTGAGGGGACTACCGTTGGTGTAAAGGTAGGGGTTGGTGCTAAGAACGGTAGATCAAAGGGCAACTGGGAGAGATCAATGGGCATTCCTGCACAGCCCGCAAGCACCAATGCCATGACCAATACTGTACTCGCCAGCATTGTCTTGGGCATCAGCTTAGGGGTTTTCCCAAACGGCTTTTGCATCAGGTCCTCCTTGATGTGAACTGGATGATTCGTTCTGTTTGTTAACTTGATTTGGTTACTTCGTAATACAAAAACAATTGAAGAGAACAGCCTGCTGTGTCTACAGCATAGGGGTAGAAGAAAAATGTTGTAGACCGCCTTAGTTTACAGCCTTATAGCCCCATTTGGCAACCAGCTTTATACCTTATGCGGTCATCCAAATGGGCGCGGAAGTAGGTGCTATTGTAGGGAGGGGTGACGGTGTGAGTGAAGGCAAGGCTCGGAGTATGGCTGCGGGCAAATCGTATCAACCGCATGAACCCATGTAGGGCGCAAGGCACAGACTCCGTTGCCCTTACCATAACCGTTGACGTAGCATTTGCCAACATAACCCTATCTGCCGCTGAAGAGGTCGCCATTGTGGCGGTCATTTCCAGCAGAAGCGCTAGTTGCCCAAACACAGGGGACACGCACCCATGGGCGGGTGCTCATTGGGTATGGTCTCTCTGCTCTGCGTGCCCTCAGAGAGATTCCTACGGAATGACAGATCAATATGTTTTGTCACCCCGTAGGGGTCTCTCTGCCATGCGACCCAGGGAGATTGGTAGCCCCAGGGCACAGCATGACACCCCAACACTGCGGGTTCCGGCAGCAATTCCAACTTATGTGAGCGCCTATGGAGATACCCTCGCTGACCCTCTGCTAGGGTACCCACTGGACAGAATGTTCCAGCCAATTGATCGGCTGTCCGGCTATTCCACTCAAAAGCTCGGCCTCGCCGCCATCAATACTCACTACCCACAAGTTCCAAACGCCATTTCGGTCACTCATGAAGGCCACATGGGCCCCGTCGGGACTCACCGCGGGCAATCCATCCTGGGCAACAACATCGTTAGTCAACCGAATAATATCCGAAGTCGCCACTTCCAGCCGGTAAAGCTCCCAATTGCCCTCGCGGTTGCTCATAAAGACAATATAGCGACCATCAGGGCTCCAGGCAGGTCGTTGATCATTGCCATTATAGGTCAGTTGCTGCCGCCCTGTGCCATCCGGTTGTATTTGCACCAACCCTTCACCAGGCTCATTATAGACAATCAAATTTGCGGTAGGATGCCATGCAGGGTCTTTTCCAAAACCCAGATCTGTTACCGCTATATTGCCATCTGCCGAGGTCAAATAGAGACGATAGGCATCTCCACCCCGGGTACTGCTAAAGATCAACCGGCTCGAATCAGGACTCCAACTAGGCGGCGCATCGCGGCTATCTTCGACAGCTTCACTATAACGAACACTCCGGTCATCTGGCCCAAGAGAGCCACCCAACTGAAGGCCATATAAACCTTCTCCACCTACTCTACGGCTGTAAAAGGCCACCGTGCTCCCATTCGGGCTAATCCGCGGCTGCGCGGCATCGTTGGCTATACGGACTGGCGATGCCGTTCCACCAATGGGCAGTTGGAAAATTCGATAAGTTCCGCCTTCCTCTGCCGAGTAAATAATGCGTCCGCCTAACTCGGGTTGATTTTCCAGCACCTCTTGCTCCTCACATGCTTGGAGCAATTCATTCATCCGCGCGAGTCGAGCCTCAGTCTCTACAAAGTTGCTCGCGGCGTCCATCTGCTCTGCGGCGAGGCAGACATCCTCGTTGGCCGCCAACTCTTCGGCATAGCCATCGTAAAGTGCGGCGAGTTGGCCGCGCAATTCAATGCGCTTTGGCTCGTTCGGAGCATCGCTCAACCCTTCAATGGCAGAACGCAGAGAAATCAGCAATTCGTTATCAGGTTCAATAGCCAGCGCCTTATCCAGATACCCGGTAGCCTCAGGCCACTTTCCTGTCAGCGATGCATCTGTCGCCAGCTCGATATAACTGGTGACTAACATCTCTGCAACGCCTTCTCGTTCAGCAAATTCCTCATCTCTCCGCTGAACAAGCCCAAGCCACGTTACAGCCGCTTGCCAGTCTCGAGCATCAAAAAAGTATCGGGCATAATCCCACGCACCTTCCAAACTGACGGCTGGCGTAGGAAAAGGTGTTGCCGTCTGCGTAGGGGTGGGCGTAGCACGAACACTTTCCACGCTCTCACTCGGTGTGGCCTCACTCGGTGTGACCTCACCTGCTGCACTTCCAGCTTGTCCCGTCGCGGCGGGTTCGGGAGCTTCTGGGGTTCCCACATCTGCGACTGCCGCTACCGTGGGAGTTTCACTGGCATTACCGAGGTCATCGCCCCCGACACCCGATAACCAGCTATTCACCAGCATGGTAGCTAGCAGAACCACCAAGACCACCAACGCTCCACCCAACGCAAAGACGCCCCAGTGATTATCACGGGTGCGTGTATGTGCAGCAGGTGGTTCGGCACTAATGATCACCCGCGAGGGCGCTGGTGGCAGTGTCGTAGAAATAGGACGCGCCACAGGCTTGAAAGGAGCGCGCGGCGTAACCGGAGCAGCAGGAACCAAAATGCGCGAGGTAGTTGACTCTGGCGCTTGTGCTATCGGCAGCGAAGCCATCGTTACCGTGGAATCAGCCAAGTTAGGCGAAACTTCGGCAGGTGCCGGAACCGGCTCTTCTGCCGCTGCATCCAATTCTGCCGCCATCAACCCAACAGTTGGATAGCGTTGGGCTGGCTCTTTCATCATGGCGCGCGCCATCACGTGAACAACCGAGGTAGGCAAGTTCTGCGCCACCATTTCGGGGATTAACAGCGGATCATAGACATGCGCATGGAGGATCTGGGTGGTGGTGCCAGAAAAAGGCGGTCTCCCCACCAAACAACGATACATCACCGCACCCAGGGCATAAATATCAGCCCGCCCGTCAATATCAGAACTGCCCGCACACTGCTCAGGGGCCATGAACGCGGGTGTGCCAATCGTACGTCCCGCGTTCGTTAATTCGGGCGCGTCTAGTGCACGCGCAATGCCAAAGTCAGAAAGCAGCGGCACGACAGGATAGGGCAGAGCGCTAAGGGCAACGCTATTCTGTGCTCCAGGTGCAGCGCGGCGCAATAAGATATTGCTTGGCTTTACATCACGGTGAACAATCCCTTGTACGTGAGCATATTCCAATGCCTCGGCAACTGGTGCCAGAATGCGCGCCGTATCACTGACGGTGAGTTTGCCATTTTGCTCCAGCAATTCGGCCAAACTGGATCCCTCGACCAGTTCCATCGCAATGTAAATAATACCGCTACTCTGTCCCACCTGAATGGTGCGAACAATATGCGGATGGGCCAGGGTGCTAACCGTGCGTGCTTCCCGCCGGAAGCGTTCCTGCATCACCTCGTCCGCATCGGGCAGCAGCACCTTGAGCGCCACGTCACGCTTAAG
>CAMPHP010000452.1 GCA_946885925.1 uncultured Litorilinea sp. | reverse complement strand
GCTTAATACCTAGCGCCATATACCCCTTCGCCGAGCAACTGACACCTGAAGAACGATGAGACGTGGTCAACTATGTTCTCTCGCTTGCCCAAACGCCCCCCGTGGGAGAGCACAGAACAACGAGATACAACCAAATCTATTCGTCCCAGCTTACTATCTCGAGAGTCCGCGGCATCACCCGCTCGGTGTGGAAGGTCTGGACAATTTCCTCACGCCCCATTGTCGTGTATACCGCTACCACATTGAGGTCTGTTGGACTTTCAATCACCACAAACCCCTTTACAAACTCCATAGAAATCCCAGACTCCTCGAGATGACGAAAAATGTCTTGGCGATCAATTTCACTTGCTTCACTAGGACCAAGATCCGCAAAAAATGTCCTAGTCATCGGACCAGGTTTCTCGAAAGGCATGGCGACAACGACCCGCTTTCTCATCATGGCCCCGGTATAGTGATAGGGATTATGCACATTGACAGCCGTCCAATACTCCCCAGGGGCAACCACTTCGCCGTTAGACCGTCCAATCACAATTTTGGCCGCATACTGAAAGACGACAGGCATGAGTTTCTCCTTTCAAGGGCACATATGTTTCACGATCACATATGACCTACCGAAAGCAGCAAGTACGGAAGGACTCTACGCACATTTCTCAATGGAACCTGAACTAAATCTGGGGCGGGATCCTTGTGTGGGCAGGAGAAAAGTGGAATGTAGCGCCACAAGGATATAATGAGTATAAGCGATTGGAATGTGATTGTCTATAGAAAAATAGTACCCCACCCGCTCTCCTGATAAGGATTGAGGGGCGACAGTAGAGAAGTAGCAAAAAAAGGATTGATTTGGCACACTACGGATAGACCAAAATCCAGAAAGGGGTGACCCAATGAAGCTCCTGCGATTCTGGATTTAGACTCTGTATTGAGGCAGTCGAACCACTTAGGAATGCAACATGGCTCAGAATATTTATGATAATCCGGATTTCTTCGAAGGCTATAGTAAGTTCCGCCGCTCACGCGAGGGGCTAGCGGGCGCGCCAGAGTGGCCCACGTTGAGGAGTATGCTGCCACCGCTAGAAGGGGCGCGCGTGCTTGATCTCGGCTGCGGTTTTGGCGCATTTGCCCGGTGGGCACGCGAGATGGACGCGGCCAGTGTGCTCGGCGTGGATCTCTCCGAGAAAATGTTGGAGCGGGCACAGGCTCTGACGCAAGACCGGAATGTGACCTATCGCCAGGGGGACATTGAGAGCCTTGCGCTTCCTGACGCATCCTTTGATCTGGTTTACAGTTCGCTGGCTCTACACTATATAGAAGACTTTGGAGCCGTATGTGCGAGGGTACGGCGACTTCTGGTCCCAGGGGGTCGCTTTGTCTTTTCGGTCGAGCACCCGATCTTCACCGCGCCAAGTAATCCAAGCTGGCAAACCGATTCCAGCGGTGTGCAGGTTTGGCCGCTCAACCAGTACCTTGTCGAAGGAAAGCGCGTTACAGATTGGATCACGCCGGGCGTTGTGAAACAACATCGCACGATTGCCAGCTATGTCAACAGCCTGCTCGAGCATGGCTTCCAGCTAATCCGTCTTGAAGAGTGGGGACCAACGCCAGAGCAGATTGCGGAGAATCCCGACTGGGCGCATGAAGTGGATCGCCCTCCCTTTCTACTGGTCGGCGCGCAGCTTGCCTAGGAATCGACACCCGCACTACACCAACCGGCTAATCCAGGGGTGTGTGGGGTCACTAGCAAGCAATGCCCAGCGCAGCCATGCGCGAGCTTCAGGTTGGAGGTGGAGATGGATCATCAGCGAATCAAGTAGAGGCGAATCACCGCACGATCCTATCATGGCATAATACAATCTAGAAGGGAAGCAGATCATGGACGTTGTACGATGGGGAATCATTGGATGCGGCAATGTGACCGAGGTGAAGAGTGGCCCTGCCTTTCAAAAGGCGGATGGATCGGCGCTGGTGGCGGTGATGCGGCGCAATGGCGAGAAGGCAAAGGATTATGCGCTACGTCATGGCGTTCCAAAATGGACGGATAATGCTGATGCGTTGATCCATGATCCGGATGTGGATGCTGTCTACATTGCCACGCCGCCAGATTCCCATGCGATGTACACAAAGCGCGTGGCTGAGGCTGGCAAACCTGTCTATGTGGAAAAGCCGATGGGGCGCACTTACAGCGAGTGCTGCGACATGCTGGACGTGTGCAAGCAGATGGGTGTGCCGCTCTTTGTGGCCTATTATCGCAGACGATTGCCGCAGTTTGTCTATATCAAGGCACTGCTTGAGGAAAATGCCATCGGCAATATTCGGGCTGTAACGGTCAATCTTTTACAAGCGCCCAGACCGGATGACTATAACAAGGAAAACGTGCCTTGGCGGATCACGCCGGAGATTGCGGGGGGAGGCTACTTTTACGATCTGGCAAGCCATGAACTCGATATCCTGGATTACATGTTGGGGCCAATTGCGGAAGCCAAAGGGTTTGCTGCCAACCAGGCGGGACTCTACAGGGCGGAAGATATTGTGACCGGCGCGTTCCGCTTTGCTTCTGGCGTGCAAGGGGCTGGGGTCTGGTGTTTTACGGTGGATGCTCATGAGGAGCGCGACGAGATCGAAATCGTGGGCGAGCATGGGCGTATTCACTTTGCCTGTTTTGATCTCGAGAAGCCGGTGCTTGTTGTCCGTAATGGTGAAGTTGAGCAAAGCCGGTTTACGATGCCTGCCCATGTGCAACAGCCTTTGATCCAGACCCTTGTAGACGAATTACGAGGGCTAGGCAGATGTCCAAGCACGGGCGAGTCGGCTGCCCGCACCAATTGGGTTATGGAGCAACTCACGCTGTAAAGGAGCGTGAAGCGGCATAACGGTGTCTACACAAAACGGTGTCTACACAAATAGGTGACAGAAAGCGAGTACACGATGCGTTTGCAAAACAAAGTCGCGGTCATTACAGGGGCTGGGTCGGGCATGGGTCGTGCGATGGCGCTTTTGTTTGCCCAAGAAGGGGCAAAGCTTGTGGCAGGCGATTGGAACCAATCTACACTGGAGGATGTGGTGACGTCCGTGCGTGCGGGGGGTGGAGAGATCGTTGGTGTTCAGAGTAATGTCGCTGTGCGGGCTGAGGCGGAGAGGTTGGTTGATACCGCTATTAGCAGCTTTGGCCGGATTGATATTCTTTGCAACAACGCTGGTGTTATGGACCTCAACCAGGGGGTGGGCGAATTAAGCGATGAGATCTGGCAGCGTGTCTTGAGCATCAATCTGGATGGCCCGATGTTTGCCAGCAGGCGGGCCGTTCCCCAGATGGTTGCTCAAGGAGGAGGCTCTATCATCAATGTTGGCTCGATTGCATCGTTAAGTGGTGGGGCAGCCGGTGCTGCTTATACGACCTCCAAACATGCGCTGGCCGGATTGACCAGGAATACAGCCTGGATCTATGGGCCTAGGGGTGTGCGCTGCAATCTCATTGCACCTGGCGGTGTAGAGACCAACATCGCCAGCAGTGTGGATCTGAGCAAGTTTGACCCCTACGGCACAGAACGGGCGAGGGTCTTTCAGGCGATTATGCCGGGGATGCTGCAACCTCTCGATATCGCCTATTTGGCACTTTTCCTCGCCTCGGATGAGTCACGCCACATCAATGGAACCATTATCCCTGCCGATGCAGGCTGGCTGGCGGCTTAGTGATTGCTAGATGAGGGCGAGGCTGTAATCACATCCCCGACATAGATCGGGTGTCACCAGCGAACGCGGCGGGGATTATGCTTTCTGAATAGAGTTCAGGACGTCCAGGTAGTGCGGGTTGTACGTTTGGTTTCGTCGCGAGCCAGCAGATAGCTAATCCAGATGTTCGTATCTAGAAGAATTCGCATCATGCTTTTTGGGCGCGCTCACATGCCAGGGTTTCTTGGATAACTTCTTCAGAGAATCCTGCTAAGCGATAGGCTTCCTCCTCGCTCAGATCCTGGTTGCGTTGCGCGATTTGCCTGCGAATCATCTCCATTCGCTCAAAAGCTTGACGCTTACGTTCTTGTTCTTTGAGCTGGCTCAAGGTCTTATACTCCTCATACGAGATGAGCACCGCTGTTGGTTTTCCACGGCGCTCTACCACTACTTCTTCATTGTTCTCTTCCACCCATTGCATCATCGCGCCAAAGTTGTTTTGCGCTTCGCTGGATGAGACTACGCGTGGCATTTGATCGTTCTCCTTTACTAATCCAGATCCTAGTTAGCTAACATAAAAGCATTCTACAAAGAAGGCAAGGTGATTCCAGCACTT
>CAMPHP010000451.1 GCA_946885925.1 uncultured Litorilinea sp. | reverse complement strand
TGTAAGACAGTGATGCCAAGCCGATCTAATGGAGCACGGATCGATTCGGCTGTGGCGCGCAATTGGGCATAGCTAGTGAAGAGCGCCAATGTCGCGCCCGCGCTCGCCATAGCCGCCTTGATGATCGCCTTTTCCACGGCCTGTTGAAAGTTGCTCTGGTTTGGTTCGGGCAGATCGCTTGGCAGGTAGAGCAAGGTGCTGCGTTCGTAGTCAAAAGGACTGTCCACAGTGGAAGCATTGACATCCCATAAGCCAAGACGGTCACGGATAAAGCTAAAGCCGCTGCCTGTGCGTAGCGTTGCGCCCGTGAAGATGGCACAACGTTTGCGATGTACTAGCTGCCTCTCTAGAGTGTCATTGACAAAGAGTGGAGCGGCGACCAGGGTCACTTCACTCACTGCGTCGTTGACTTCCATCCAGGTGACGACATCGTTGGTGCCTGTGCCAGGTGTTTGGAAGACGATGCGGTCAAGCCACGTGATAAGCGTAGAAAGATATTCTGTCGCCCCTTGGAGGTCTTGTAGAAGCGCGGCAAAGGGTTCGTCCAGCCACCATTGCTGCCCTTCTAGCTGTTGTACCAATGCAGCCATTTGGCGTGTTACGCTGCGGAGACCTTGGCCCGCCACATCCCATTGGATTTCGATCTCGGTCCACGCGGGTTGGGTGCGGGTTTTGGCATCAAGCCCCACCCGTTGTGCATAGTTGAAATCAAGACGAATAGAATCCTGATTTTGGGCAAAAGTCAAGATGGTCTGGGCAAAGGATTCAAGCCCTGTAGCGGCTTCGCTCGCCTGGTGGGCCACTTTGCGAAGGCGGCGCAGAGCAGTCTCGTCATTTTGGTGCAGTACCCCCTGTATGATGCCCAGGTAGAGGTCGCCTTCGCTGTGAAGGCGCTGCAAGATCGCATAGGAGGCTGACCAGGAAACGCGATAGCTCAGTTGCTCGGTAGCAGCGTCTTCGAGATGATGTGCCTCGTCTACGACTAAATGGGAGAAGGTGGGTAGCAAGCGACCATCAGCGGCTATATCTGCTAGAAGTAGGGCGTGATTGATGACAAGTATGTGGGCACGTTCCGCATTTTGACGTGCCCAGAAGAAAAAGTCAGCAAACCGGCCCTGGTTGCTGCCACAGCGTTCGACTGAACAAGTGGTGGGGTCCGAACAAATTCGGGTCCAGACCATCCGTTCGGCTTGATTGGGCAGAAATAGCTCGCTGACATCGCCTGTATCTGTGTGGAGCAGCCAGACCAAAACTTTGGCAAGAACACGTAGTTCGACCGTGGAGAGGTGGCGATTGTGATACCAGCTAAAGAGGCGGCGAGTGCAGAGATAGTTGGTGCGCCCTTTGAGTAGGGCCGAGTTGAATTGCCCATAGCCCGCAGTTGCTAGTACCGCATGGACAATCGGTAGATCTTTGTCCAGCAGTTGCTCCTGCAAGGCGATGGTATTGGTGGCGATCACTACACGCCGTTGATTGGTCACACTCCACATGGCTGCGGGCAGCGTATAGCCGAGGCTTTTGCCTGTACCCGTGCCAGCCTCGATGAGCAAGTGGTCACCCGCATTGAGGGCGCGCAACACTCGGATTGCCATATCAAATTGCCCCTGACGGTACTCAAAGGCTTCGCCAAATAGTTGGGCCAAGGGACCCACTGTGCTAAACAGATTTTCAACCTGCGCCTCAGGTACTGATTGGAGTGGCGCTCCTTGATCCAAAAGCAGCGATTCAGGCACAGCCTGCCAGCTGTCGATTGGACTACGCATGTTTATGGGTGGGGGGCCTGGGGACTGTCCAAGTTCGAAATTGTGAGCCAGCACGGAGAGAGGGGGCCAACTGCTTTCATTGCCACAGGTCGCAAGGGTTGTGCCAACCCAAGAAGGTAGCTCTTGGGCGCGTTGGAGGAGATAGGTAAATAGCTGTGCAGTGGCCTCGGCATCATCTTTGGCACGATGTGCATCCGATAATGGGATGTGGAGGGCGTTTGCGAGTTCACCCAAGCTATAGCTTGCTTCGCCAGGAAGCAAAATAGAAGCCAGTTCGAAGGTATCTTGTGTGGGGCGATGAAAATCTATCCCAGCCGCTTGGAGGAAGGCGAAATCAAAGCCCGCATTGTGGGCCACCACTGCTTCCACATCAGCACGAACAAAGGCCAAAAGTTCGGGGAGGATACGGTCAATGGTGGGCGCATCCGCTACATCGCTATCGCGGATGCCTGTCAACTGTTGTATACGGAGTGGTATGGGGCGTCGAGGATTGACGAAGGTAACGAAACGATCCAGGATACGACAAGCAAAGCTATTGGCACGCTGGTCAAATGCAAAGCGTACCGCCCCCACTTCGATGATGACATCAGAGCGGGGATCCAGCCCCGTTGTCTCCAGATCGAGCGCAACAAAGACTCGCTCCAACAAGTTCTACCACTTTCCAGCTAAATCGTCTTGGTCTCGATGGATAGGATCTACCGAGCGCATTATACCAGCGGTTGTCACACATGGCGAATGAGAAATTTCAGGGAGCTAGCGCCACATCCGCTGAGTGGAATAGACATAGACGTAAGTTGGGCGCTGAAATACTTGGCAAGCATGGTGAAGTGCGGCACAATCAACCCTATGAACCCTATGCTTGTCTCGGTAATTATCACGGTCTATAACGAAGCAGAAGCCATTGAGCGCCTGTTGACTTCACTGGCCGCGCAGACGCGCATGCCGGACGAGATTGTTATTTGTGATGGCGGTAGTACGGATGGCACTGTTGCACTCATTGAGGCCTGGGCGCGCCAGAGTAGCGTACCGGTTAAGGTGCTTGTAGAGCCGGGAGCGAACATTAGCCGAGGGCGAAATATAGCGATTGCCGCAGCCAAGGGGCCTGTGGTCGCGGCGACCGATGCGGGGGTGCGGCTAGATTCTACTTGGCTGGAATGTCTTGTTGCACCCTGGAAAGCAGCCGCGGAGGGTTCAGAGCCGGTTGCAGTGGCTGGCTTTTTTCTGCCCGATGTAGAGGGTGTGTTTCAAAGCGCAATGGCGGCAACGGTCTTACCATTGGCTGATGATATTCGTCCAGAGCGCTTTATCCCCAGCAGCCGGTCAGTGGCCTTTACCAAAGCAGCGTGGGCCGCAGCAGGAGGCTACCCAGAGTGGCTTGATTATTGCGAAGATGTACTCTTTGACCTTGCTATTAATGATCTGCGCCCGCAGCAGCCTACGGCGTTCGCCTGGGCACCCAATGCTATTGCCTTCTTTCGCCCGCGCGATTCGTTGCGCTCGTTTTGGACTCAGTATTATCGCTATGCGCGCGGCGATGGCAAGGCAAATTTGTGGCCCAAGCGCCATGCACTCCGCTATTTCATCTATTTTGTCGCACTGCCCAGCCTGATTGGGCATGGTCTTTGGGGCAGCTTTGCGCGCTGGCTTGGATGGGTCGGGCTGCTCCTTGGTGTTGCTGCCTATTGCCGACGTCCCTGGCAGCGCTTGGCTGTGATAGGGCACGACCTTTCTCCGGAGCAGCGGTTCCGGGCGGCACTGTTGGTTCCGGTGATTCGCGTAGTGGGTGATGCGGCAAAGATGGTGGGCTATCCGGTGGGGCGTTGGTGGCGCTATCGCCGCCGCGCGCTCATGGCAACCCTTAACAATCCGACGGACGAGCGTAAGAGGGGAGTCGGAGCGCATGCACCTGTTGATCGACGGTCATAATCTCATCGGAGCCAACGTCTTTCCTGATATTCGTTTGAGCGATGAGAACGATGAGGCAAAACTGGTGGCACGGCTCAAGATCTGGCAGAGCCGGGCGCGTGGTACCACGATGACCGTGATTTTTGACCGAGGGATTCCCGGTGGTATTGATGTGAAGATGGGGAGTGGTGGTGTACAGGTCATCTTTGCCGCCGACCCTGTCCAGGCGGATGATCTGATCCGGCGGCGACTGCGTAAGGCGAAGAAGGGGCTGACGTTGGTAACGCAGGACGAAGCCTTGCTGCGTGAAGCTGCTGTGTATGGGGTGACGACCTGGCGAGGTGAGGAATTTGCACAGCGGATGCGGCCCAAGATTGACGATGTACCGGAAGAGGGGACTGAGCCAAATGTGCAGTTGAGCAAAGCTGAAGTAGAGGAGTGGTTGGCGCTTTTCAAGGCGCACCGTCCACCAGGCAAACGGTTGAAAAAGCGCCCATCGCCAGATGCGCCCGCCAAGCGACCAGGATCTGCAAGCAAAAAGCACGATGGAAAAAAGCGATAAAAGACTATGGTAGATAACAGACCGGCAGGTCATACATCTAAAACAACTCCAGTTA
>CAMPHP010000450.1 GCA_946885925.1 uncultured Litorilinea sp. | reverse complement strand
GTGATGATTAGCTCGTTTGGTGAAGATGAGGCTGGGGAACTCTATATCACCGATTTGAGCAGCGGTACGATCTATCAGGTTGTGACGGAGGAGTAGGTTCATAGGTGAGGGCAAGAAGAACCTACCTCGAAGCCGGGAACCCGCTGGGTGGTTTCGAGGTAGGGATAGGCCGACGTTGTTTACCAATCTTCGAGCACTTCTTCGCGCTCGCCGACGACGGTGAAGTGGCGGGCAGGACGTTCTTGGGGGAGCCATCCGCTGTGAGCAGGCGCAGGCTGAAGCGCATTGCCAAAGCCTGGGGGACCGGCTACGACGATGATTGGTGGTTGTTGTGGCATGTATTGCTGTGCATGTTGCGGAAAGTAGTGTTGCATAGATACCGCCTGCCGGTCGCGTGTGGATGCTTCTTCCACGTTGCGCCGGCGACTGCTTGCCATGATGAGGATGGCTGTTGGCACCCCTGCCATCACCCCAAAGAGAACGCCTACCGCCATACTAAGCGCATCTGGACTCAACGCATTACCGATGCGCCAACCCGCTGTTCCTACGAAAACCAGTAGGGCCAATCCAATCCACTGTTTCATCCTCTAATCCCCCTCAACCTGCTCCCGCTTAACACCGTCCACAATAAATCTTACACAAAATCTATCCAGAGGCTTATGTTGGCGCTGCTGTATGTGTTTGATTCTTTACGACAGCTAGATCTTCCGGGCCAAACCATGCTGCCTGGAAGCGGAGTGCATCGCCGCGGGCAATCAGCAAGAAATCGCCTTTGCCCTCCAACTTTTCCGCACCACTATCACGCATCCCGGTGGCATAGCGCGCTTCGTCACGGCTTGCCACAGCACCCACCAAGCGCACAGGGAAGTTGGCTTTCATCGAGCCGCCAATGAGCGCTGCCGTAGGCTTTTGGGTACAGGCGACCAGGTGGATACCGGCCTCACGACCCCGCTGCGCTAGGCGAGTGATGAGTGCCTCTACTTCTTTGCCGCCCGTTTGTAGCAAGTCGGCTAATTCGTCGATGGCAACCACCAGCAAGGGAGTACGCTGGTTGGCATGGTCGCGCCGCTCCATCTCGGCTACGATCTGGGCCAAGTGTGCTGCACCCTCGGCAGGGTTTGCCACGACACCCCCTTGAACATGGGGCAGTTGCGCCAACGGGCCAAAACCCCGTCCTTTGGGGTCGATAAGCACCATTTGGAACGTGGAGGGGGCATTGAAATAGGCCAAGGATGCGAGCAATGTGCGTGCAAGCGCCGTTTTGCCACTGCCTGTGGTCCCTGCAATCAAGATATGCACCACGTCGGGTGAGGGCAGCCGCAGCAGAAGAGGCGCGCCGGTGGTCTCGATGCCCAAGATAGCGGTAGCGGCGGGTGCTTGAATCTCCTGGCAAAGCGGCAGCAGCCGGATCGGGGCTGTATTGCGGCGGGGGACTTCCACGTTGATCTTGCCGTTGGCTCGATAGACGCGCGCTTCGCGGCTGTTGAGGGCAAGCGCGATTTCTTCTGATAAGCCTGTGATCTTATTGACCTTGACACCGACCGGCGTAATCAGGTGAAATTGCACCAGGCGCGGCGTCACAGTGGCTCCTTCCACACGACCTGGCAGCCGGTGGCGCGTTAAGACATTCTCGATGCGATTGCACATATCGTCTAAAGAGGCTCGTGAAAGTGCCATTGCGCTGTAACTCCTTTTCTGGCTGGCAGCCGTGGCATCGTGGCCGCGAGCCTTTTGTGATCAAGTGTATTAGAACTTTTGTTCAAAGGTCAAGACGCAAAATTGCAAGGATTGGTTGCGGAGAGTCATTGCAGGGTAAAATGGCAGGGTAAAATGGCAGGGTAAAATGTCGTATCTTGCTATTTTATCTGCCCCAATCATCCACAATCTGACGGGAGTTGTAGCCATGAGTCTTTCCAACCATGTGGTCATTGTCACTGGCGCGGGCAGTGGCATTGGCCGAGGGATTGCCCTGCGTTTTGCCGAAGAAGGGGCCGCGGTAGTTCTCGCCGATGTAAACCGTTCGCAGGGGGAGGCAGCGGCCCAGGCATGTGAAGCAGCGGGGGGACGCGCGCTCTTTGTTGCGACAGATGTATCAAAGGCGGCTGATTGCCGCATGCTCGTTCAAAAGAGTGTTGCGGCTTTTGAGAAAGTCGATACACTGGTTAACAATGCGGGCGTGAACTTTGTCAAGCCTACACTGGCAATGGACGAAGCTGATTGGGACCGGGTGATTGATGTGGACTTGAAGGGAACGTTTTTGTGCAGTCGCTATGTCCTAGAGGTCATGGTGCCGCGTAGCCAGGGCAATATCATCAACATCGCCAGTGTGCATACGCTGGCTACGCTGCCCGAAGCGGCTCCCTATGCCGCGGCGAAGGGTGGAGTGGAGATGATGACCAAATCGATGGCGATTGAGTTTGCGCCGCATGGCATCCGCATCAATGCCGTCAGCCCGGGATTGACCGATACGCAGATTTGGGCAGATATTCAAGATGCTGCGGCTGACGCTGAAGCGGCGCGCCAACATTGGTATGACAATATCCCGATGCGCCGGGTGCAAAGCCCGCGTGAGGTCGCCAATGTGATCTTATTCCTGGCTTCGGATGCTGCCAGTTATATCACAGGGGCAAACATCTTTACTGATGGCGGCATGACCGCCCAACTGATTAACCAAGCGCGTTACGCCAGCAAGGCTTTAGAGGGCCAAATTCCAAATCAGGGATAATCTACAAAGATCTGTCTAACAAGCACTATGAGCCATCATCGAGGGAGATAAACAATCTTTATGCTCAACTTCCCCATTGTTGATACCCATTTGCATCTGTGGGACCCCGGCTATCTGCGTTATCTGTGGCTGGATGGCAATGCCTTGCTGAATAAGCCTTATTTACTGGACGATTATAACCATGCGACTGGCCCGGTGGCTGTGGAGAAGATGGTCTTTCTGCAATGTGAATGTGACCCGGCGCAGTTTATGGATGAAGCCGCATGGGTGACAGAGTTGGCTTCGACAGAGCCACGTATCCAGGGCATTGTGCCGTGGGCTCCACTTGAGTTGGGTGATGGTGCACGGCCCCATTTGGAGGCATTGGCCCAGAACCCGCTGATCAAGGGCATCCGCCGCATTATCCAGTTTGAAGCTGACCCCGATTTTTGCTTGCGTCCTGATTTTGTGCGCGGGGTACAGGCGTTGGCAGACTATGGTCTTAGCTTTGACATTTGCATCCATCACGGGCAGATGGCAAACACGATTCAACTGGTCGAGCAATGCCCCAATGTGCAATTCATCCTTGACCATATCGGCAAGCCGGACATTAAGCAACAGCAGTTGGATCCGTGGCGCAGTGAGTTGCGCCAGCTAGCGAGTTTCCCCAATGTCTGGTGTAAGATGTCGGGGCTGGTGACGGAGGCGGATCACCAACGGTGGCAGCCTGTCGATCTTCAGCCTTATATTGACCATGTGTTGGAGGTTTTTGGCTTTGACCGCGTGATGTATGGCGGGGATTGGCCCGTGGCCTATCAAGCGACATCCTATCCGCGCTGGGTGGCGACACTTGCGGATGCGGTGGCGGGCGCGTCGGCGGATGAGTTGCGCAAGCTTTTCCGTGATAATGCCATTGCCTTTTACCGGCTTCCGGCGGAATCAGCGTAAGCCAATCCATAGCAAAGAGCAGAAAGAGCCTCACACAGAGACGCAGAGGCGCGGAGAAGTGGAGCAGAGATGGATTTGCGTTCAGGTTGTCCGTACTGGCTGTTAAAGAATGGGCTGATCAGCACTTATCCAGCCCTAGACAATGATGTGAATGCGGACGTAGCGGTGATGGGTGCGGGGATTACGGGTGCGCTGGTTACCTATCTGCTCGTCAAGCGGGGCGTCAACGTCGTGGTGGTGGATAAGCGCGAAACCGGTTGGGGCAGCACCAGTGCCAGCACCGGGCTGCTTCAGTATGAGATTGACACCCACCTCTATGAGTTGAAGCAGATGGTGGGTGAGGCAAACGCTATCCGGGCCTATTGGTTGGGTGTGGAGGCGATTGACCAGATCGGGCAGTTGGTTGGCGAGGTGGATGCGGAGTATCACTTCGAGCACCAGCCCAGTGTCTATGCGGCGCGGCGGCGTAGGGACGAGCAGCAGCTTCAGAAGGAGTTTGCCGCGCGCCGCGATTGTGGGCTGCGTGTGCGTTATCTTGAACGGGAGCCGTTACGCGAAGAGTTTGGTGTCAAGGCTCGCGCTGCCATTGTCTCGGCGGATGCTGCACAGATTGACCCCTACCGCATGGCCCACC
>CAMPHP010000449.1 GCA_946885925.1 uncultured Litorilinea sp. | reverse complement strand
CATATGCGCGGTGCATACATGTACAAAGGTGTACAGATCGACGCCAACTGCTCACTTGAGAGCAGTCTCCAACCCTAGGCGCAAAGTTTGGCAGAATAAAAATGCAACGAGATCTATTTGATATGAAACCGGAAGAGTGGGAAGACGGCGAAGCGGACCAGATTCTCTATGAATCCGAAGAATATAATGAAAGATTTAATCTAACCCCAGAAAAGGCTGAATCCATTCCGGCAGATGATTTGCCAGTATTGCCTTTGCGCGGGGTAGTCATCTATCCGATGATGTGGCTGCCACTCCCTGTAGGACAGCGCCGCAGCATCCGCTTGGTAGAAGACAACTTGCCGGAGAACCGCATTATTGCCCTCGTCACCAGCAAAGACGAGGAGATTGAAAAGCCAGGGCCGGATGAAATTCACACCATCGGCACAGCGGCCCAAGTCCATCGCGTCCTGCGTACGCCGGATGGTACCATTCGCCTGCTAGTTCAGGGCATGGAACGCATCCGCATTGTTGAATATATCCAAGAACAGCCCTATCTACGAGCGCGCGTCGAGGTTTTGCCCGAACAAATGGAGCAAAACATCGAGATGGAAGCCATCATGCGCGCTGTGCAAGAGTTGTTCCGCCGCCTCATCGACCTGGAACCTCAGATGCCCGATGAGTTGGCAATGATGGCGATGAATGTAGAAGACGCTCGCCAGTTGGCCTATTTGGTTGCCAGCAGTATGCGGCTGGATGCTCATGAAGGCCAGCACATTCTGGATATGGACAACGTCTACGACAAGTTGCTGCGCTTGACCCAACTGCTCCACAAGGAAGTAGAGGTCTTGGAGCTAGGACGCAAGATTCAGTCGGAAGCTCACGGCGAGATGGAGCGGATGCAGCGCGATTTCTTCTTGCGCGAGCAGATGAAGGCCATCCAAAAAGAACTGGGCGACGAAGATGAGCAAGCCAGTGATATTCGCGAGCTTGAGGAGCGAATTGCTTCCGCGGGAATGACTGAGGAAGCGGAAAGAGAGGCGCGCCACGAGCTTGATCGCATGCGGCGTATGCCGATCCAAGCCGCCGAATACAGCGTAATCAAGACCTATCTCGACCTAATGGTCAGTCTTCCGTGGCAGAAGTCAACGGAAGATAACTTGGACATTGTTCATGGGCGTGAGGTCTTGGACGAAGATCACTATGGCTTGGACGAGATCAAAGACCGCATTCTTGAGTTTCTTGCAGTACGCAAACTGCGCGCCGAGCGCAAACGCGAGGACGAAAACGAAGATCTGCGCGACAAGGTACGTCGCGAACGAGAAGGCGTGGTGCTCTGTTTTGTTGGCCCTCCCGGTGTCGGCAAGACGAGTCTGGGCATTAGCATCGCCCGTGCCATGAATCGCAAATTTGTGCGCTTGGCGCTGGGTGGTATCCGCGACGAAGCCGAGATTCGTGGTTTCCGCCGCACCTACATCGGCTCGATGCCAGGGCGCATTATTCAAAGCCTGCGCCGCGTCGAAAGCCGTAATCCAGTCTTTATGCTGGACGAGGTAGATAAGTTAGGTCGCGATTTCCGTGGTGATCCCTCCAGCGCACTGCTAGAGGTCTTGGACCCCGAACAAAACCGCGAGTTCCGCGATCACTATTTGGATGTGCCCTTTGATCTCAGCCAGGTGATATTTATTACCACAGCCAATGTCCTGGATACCATACCCGGCCCGCTGCAAGACCGTATGGAAATCATCCAGCTCAGCAGCTATACCGAGGAAGAAAAGGTTAAGATTGTCCAGGGCTATCTAATCCCGCGCCAAATCAAAGAGAATGGCCTTACCGCGGATGAAGTCGAGTTCACCGAGGCAGCCCTGCGCGAGATGGTTCGAGGCTACACCCGTGAAGCAGGTGTACGTAATCTGGAGCGAGAGATCGGTAAAGTCTGCCGCAAAATTGCAGCCAGAGTGGCGACAGGTGGGGACATAGACAAGACTGTGGTCACAGAAAATGACCTGGTTCAATATTTGGGCCGGCGTAAATTCCACAGGGAAGAGATTGCCGAACGCACCCAAATGCCAGGTGTCGCCATTGGCTTGGCATGGACCATGGCAGGTGGCGACATGATGTTCTTGGAGGCGACGCGTGTACCTGGCGACAAGGGCTTTACGCTGACGGGGCAATTAGGCGATGTCATGAAAGAGAGTGCACAAGCAGCATTCAGCTATGTACGTAGCCATGCGGTCGCCCTCGGGATTGATCCCGAGATCTTCCGCAGATCTGATTTCCATCTCCATATTCCTGCCGGTGCCATTCCCAAGGATGGTCCAAGCGCTGGAATCACGATGGCAACAGCATTGGCGAGTTTGCTTACCGCACGACCCATCAAGCCCGAACTGGGTATGACGGGTGAGATTACGCTGCGAGGGAAGGTGCTACCTGTTGGCGGCATTAAGGAAAAGATCTTGGCCGCTGCCCGCTTTGGGCTAAAGACGGTGATTTTGCCCCGGCACAACGAGGCTGACCTGGACGATGTGCCACAGACGGTGCGCCAACAGATGAACTTCATCCTTGTTGATACCGTGGATGAGGTTTTGACCGCAGCCTTAGATGAACCGATTGCCGATGCAACAATCGGCTCAAACGGCACGGCTGTTGCAGCGACACACCCCCTCCGCACCATGTAAGTTTACGCCTCGCAGATATCTGCGAGGCGTGTTCTATATCGCCAAACAGCCTTGCAATTACAGTGCCTTGCAGCAGAACATAACATAAATTGCATAGATAGCTGAAAATCGCTTATAATTTATATGCGACACATTTGTCGCGCGTTGGTTGTTGCGCCTTGCTTGTTTTTGTTGGGGTAAAGCGCAACAACAATAACAGTTAAGTTGCTCATTCATTTTGTAGGAGTCGTTCCCCTGTAGCTCTTTGGCCCACTCTCCTTTGTTGCATGACCATCCTTTGTTTTGGGCGAGATGGCGGTGGGTGTGGAGTTGGAGCGGCTCCTACAGTGAAGCAGGATGCAACTTAACCGTTACGTTTTTACCGTTACCTGTTTAGCAGTGTAGATTTGGAATTACAGAGTTTGAATGTATGGATGGTTGTAAAGATTTTGTTTTCTCGATGAGGAGCGATGAATTAAATCTGTGAGTAGGAGAAGAAAACCGAATAACGGTCGTCAGGCGTCCCCGATAGTGACGCCAACCCAGACGGAAAGCGCGGGAAAAGCGCCGCAGCGACGCTGGTATAAGGCTGACTTGCATTTGCACACGCCAGCGTCCCACGATTATGAGGACCCCCACATTAGTTATTTAGAGTGGATGCGTGCAGTCGCTGCCAAGGGGTTAGAGATCGTCGCCATTACAGACCACAATACCGTCGCTGGGATTGCAGCCATCCGGCGGGAAATTGAGTGGCTGACCCGGCTAGAGGCGATGAACCGGCTGACCGATGAGGAGCAAGCGCGTTTGACCGAATGGCGGGATCTCTCCAACCAAGTTTTGGTCCTGCCCGGTTTTGAATTTACCGCGACCTTTGGCTTCCACATCTTGGGTATTTTTCCGCCAGAAACCTCGATTCGGCACTTGGAACACATTTTGCTCTCGTTGAACGTACCCGCCGACAAGTTGGACATAGGTTCCACTGAAACGGGCTCTACGACCGACGTTCTCAACGCGTATCGAATTATCCACGATGCTGGTGGTCTGGTCATTGCGGCCCACGCCAACAGCACGCATGGCGTTGCCATGCGCAATTTCCCATTTGGCGGACAGACCAAGATTGCCTATACGCAAGATGTTAACCTAGATGCGCTTGAGGTTACTGATTTGGATCGGGGCTATCGCTCTACTGCCCGTTTCTTTGATGGCAGCAAGTCGGAATATCCCCGACGTATGCATTCGTTCCACAGCAGCGATGCCCACCGTATCAAAGCTGATCCCAAGAACCCGAAACGGTTGGGGATTGGTGACCGCGCCAGCGAGTTCCTCCTAGATGAACCCAGCTTCGCTGCGATTGTAGCCGTCTTACGCAGCAAGCAGTTCGACCGCACACGTCCTTTCTATGTCAAAGACGCAGAGGTAGATGTACTTGCGGTCGCGCGCGAAGAAGGCGCTAGCCTGACGCAGAGCTTTCACGAGTCGGCCAACCAGCGTGGAGGAAAGCTCACAGCGATTGTCAATGATATCTGCGCTTTCGCAAACACGGCAGGTGGTACTGTCTATGTTGGAGCAAGCCCACGCAAGATCAAACCGCGCGGCCTTCCCAAACCCGCCGATGTTCATGCGGAAATCGTGGCAAGCTTGAATGAACGCATGACGCC
>CAMPHP010000448.1 GCA_946885925.1 uncultured Litorilinea sp. | reverse complement strand
ACACCGCACAATCAGCGGACCGAAGGCTATGCGCGTCTCTCCAAACCGGCATTTCCCTTCCAACGGGAAGTACGCGATGGCTTTTTCCGCTTTGTGAATGGTGAAGTTGTGGAGTTTGATGCCGCGGAAGGGCGAGAAGTTCTAGAGCAGTTCTTTGAACTCGATGGCACGCGACGATTGGGTGAGGTGGCCTTGGTTGATGTACGTTCACCTGTCAATCGGGCCAATGTGGTCTTTTATGAGATTCTCTTTGATGAAAATGCCGCTTGTCACATTGCATTTGGTGAGGCATATCCGGATGGTGTTGTGAACGGCTCCAAGCTCTCTGAGGAAGAGTTGCGTAGTTTGGGCGTAAACAAGGCAGATGCGCATTTGGATGTGATGATTGGCAACGAGACAATGCGGCTGATCGGAATCCGCGAGGATGGCAGCGAAGTGGTGATCATGGAGCGTGGTGAGTTTGTCCCAGCGGTGACACAGGGTGTAACGGCATGAGCGAGCAGACGAACACAAATGTTAGCGTCCACATGGTGCGTGATAACATGGCAGATTTTCTCCACTATGAACTGCCAGAAGGCTATCGCTTTCGTATGTACCGGGATGGGGATGATGTCACTTGGACCGAACTGCAAAGAGCCGCAGAGCCTTTCTTCGAGGTGACACCTGAACTGTGGGTGCGCGAGTATGGCAAAGACTTGGATGCACTGCCGGATCGCATGTTCTTTGTCGAGACGCTGGCTGGCGAGCCAGTTGGGTCGATTACGGCGTGGTGGGATCGAGAGCGGCATAACCCGACCGAGCGAGGTCGTATTCATTGGGTGGTGGTGCATCCGAAGCATCAACGGCGAGGGATTACCAAGCCGATGATGACGCGGGCGATGCAGCGGTTGGCATTGAGCCATCCAAGCGCCCTATTGGGAACCTCAACGGGTCGAATATGGGCGATCAAGGTTTATCTGGACTTTGGCTTTTATCCTGATCCCGCTGAGATGGAGGCCAAGCCAGAAGTGGCGGAAGCATGGCGCGCTTTGCAAGAGCAACTCAACCATCCGCTGTTGGCGCGCTCGTTGGGAGCGTAGAGCCAGCACGATTGGTGCAAACTTGCCACACAAGGGCTTCAAAGAGACCGCCTGTTGAGCATCTACGCTCAACAGGCGGTCTCTTTGTGATGCATTATTGCGAAATGGGGCCTTATGTCGCTCCTGCCTCGGTTGTTGCTAGCGAAGAGGCATGAGCGGCAGGCACTTCATCATGGTCGGGTAGATCATCTTCTACATTGCGCGTGGCAGCAAAGAGATAGCCACTGGCACTAATGAGGCAGCCTCCTAGCGCAGTGAAGAGGAACATCGCTCCAATCCCCGCGCCAGGCCCGCTCCCCACTAACCAACCGAGCGCGGGAACCCACGAGCCGCCATCGCGCAGGGCTGGCTCAAAGATGCGATCCGCCAAGGGACCAGCCAAGAGATAGCCCAGCGGCTTGACGCCGTTGCGGAACATGCCTGAAACGGAAAAGACACGCCCCTGGATGGCGGGCGGCACTTTGCTCTGCCAGATGGTACGGTCGGCTCCGCCAATGAAGGGAATGAAGAAGGCAGCAACGGCGGCTGCGAGTAGCCATACGGGTAGCGATTGACCTATGGCAAAGAGCAGATCGCCACCGAGGAATGAGATAGCGCAAAAGCCAAAGATGGCATGGATTTTGCGGCGCGGCAGCCCCCAAATGGTGATGACTAGGCCACCCACAATTCCCGCCCCGCCAAGCATGGCTTGAACTAACCCCAGGCTCACCTCGTCACCGCCGCTGCGCGCAAGAATCATGGCAGGCATCACGGAGAAGTAAGTGAGCGCGGCGCAGAACTCGATGCCCATGAAGATGAGCATGATCCCCAACAGCCCCTTGCGGCTGAAGATGTAGCGAAAGCCAAAGCTCAGTTGATGCTGAAAGGGTTCCGGCGTGCGGTTGCGAAGCTGATCTAAAACCGGGGGTAAGGGCACGAGGAGGAGTGTGCCTACCGCAAAAAGGAAGGTGATTACGTCGATCAGCATCACGCCGTCTACACCGATCCAAATGAGGAGCGCGCCACCCGCCATCGGCGCGACGATACGTGTGGTATCGAGGGCTAGGGTGCGTAGCCCGCTGGCGCGTGCGTATTGGTGCTTGGCGAGCAAGACCGAGGTGATGGTGGTTGAGGCGGGTGCTTGGAAGGCATCAAAGACAGAGGTCATGCCTTCCAGCAGATAGATGTGCCAGATTGCCAATTCGCCGCGCCAAAAGAAAAAGAGCAGGAGAATTGTCATACATCCGGAACCAAGGTCAGCGAGGATTAATACCTTGCGCCGGTCGAGGCGATCTACCCAGACGCCAGCAAAGGGGCTGATAAGCACGAAGGGCAACCAAGAGAAGAACCCTAAGAGAGCCAATGTGGTGGCGCTGCCCGTTTCTTGGTAGGCCCAGATGAGCAGGACAAAGCGGGTCATTCCCGTTCCCATTGAGGAAACAAATTGCCCGGCCCAAATCACGAGAAACGTTTGGAAGCCGCTGAGAGGTTTATGGTTGAAGAAAGAAAAGTTACGCATAGGGCATTGCTCATTGTCACAGGTTGGTTGGCGAACGGTGTAAGAAGGCACAGCGGGGTAAGGGAACCCCGTGGTGAGCGCGAGCCTGTGGATGAGCGATGCGCACATTCCGGCAGCGCGCAAAAGAAAAGCCACAGGCATTGTAGTAATGCGCCGTGGCTTTGGCAGTAAATGTTGCGAAAAACTACCGAATCATAGGCGCACTACTCCCTTGGGCATCAGGGAGGTGGCCGTGGCAAGTAAAACCTCGTACAGGATTCGGTGGTGCATCTATAGTTCCAATCTGCATGAAATAAAAGTTGCAAGCGATAGCATATCGAAAGCGAGTGTGGATGTCAAGAGGATACTCAACAGAAAATAGAGTCGAATTTTCTCATGGCGCAAGAGCATTCTCGCAACGTATTTTCTAGATTAACTCACAGCGAGACAAGTACAAGGTTGAAGATGTATAATGGATGATGGTAAAGGTTAGGATTGCGTGACAAACAGATTGGAAGCAGTATGATGAATCCATTGGCCCCTTTTCTAGACGCTCATGGCGTGATGATCCTAGATGGCGCGCTGGCGACTGAATTGGAGCGGCGTGGCGCAGATCTGCGTGATGCGCTCTGGTCGGCAAAGATGCTGCTGGAAAACCCGGCGCTGATTCGCCAAGTTCACTATGATTACTTTGTGGCTGGGGCGGATGTGGCGACGAGTGCTAGCTATCAAGCGACCTTTGAAGGCTTTGCGCGGCGCGGATTGGATGCTGGCGCGGCGGTAGCATTGATGCAGCTGAGTGTGGAATTGGCGATTCAAGCGCGCGATGCGTTTTGGGCTGTTTCTGAACACCGTGTCGGACGACTGCGACCGCTGGCGGCGGCTTCTATAGGTCCGTATGGTGCGTTTCTTGCCGATGGTTCGGAATATAGAGGCGATTATGGACTGTCACTGGATGAGTTGATGGAGTTCCACCGCCCGCGCATGGCAGTATTGGCGAACAGTGGCGCGGATCTGCTGGCGTTGGAGACCGTGCCATCCTTATTGGAAGCAGAGGCATTGGTGCGGCTGCTTCCGGAGTTTCCCAACGCATATGCCTGGCTGAGTTGTAGCTGCGCCGATGGCACGCATCTTTCACATGGCGAGCCGTTCAGCGCAGTGGTAAAGCTCGCCAACGAGTGTGAACAGGTGGTTGCGGTTGGGGTCAACTGTACTGCGCCTAAGTGGATTGAGCCGCTGCTGCTGAGTGTGCAAACCATCGCCCGGAAGCCCCTGCTGGTTTATCCCAATCGTGGTGAAGGCTGGGATCCTGTGGCGAAATGCTGGATCTCCGCAACGGGTACGGACGATTTCCAGGCGTTGGCCCAACGTTGGGTTGCAGCAGGGGCCAGGCTGATCGGCGGTTGCTGCCGCACCACCCCAGCGGATATTGAGGCGATGGCGGCAGCATTAGGACGTAGTGCCGTTACACTATAATTACTGTGATTACTATGCTGCAAAAAGCGAGATAGTGGTCTTCGGTGCAGTTACTTTGTCGGGCAGGGGCGAGACATCGGCAACAAAGCGCCCTTGCATGCTCCACGGCCCTGTCCAGGTAATCTCGACTTGGACGAGACGCCCGCGCAGGGGCAGCGGGCTATCCACAAAGACTAACTTATTGGTGCGAGTGCGACCGCGCCATTTGCCCTTGTGCATATCCTCGATCAGCACTTCCACAGTTTGGCCCAAAGATCGCGCGT
>CAMPHP010000447.1 GCA_946885925.1 uncultured Litorilinea sp. | reverse complement strand
GCTAGTGATAGCACTCGTACATTTTCGGGTGTTGATGCGCCGGTTACGCCACGTCCCCAATCTTCTACAAGTAGTCCGGTTACAGATACCTCCTCAAATGACGACGCTACACGCGGCTATTCGCCGCGTGCTTACGATACCCGTTCTTATAATACCCATGAGAATGGCACCTATGAGGATGGCCGTTTAGCCAATGGGCATCCACCTGCTGAGCCTTATCGCAGCGACCCCCATCCCGCCCACTATACTGGTGGGGACAGCAATGGGAGGGATAGTAATGGTGGGTATGGTCACGACACACCGGAGCGCAATGGTTTTGCCTATCATGTCCATGATACGGCTGATCACGGCGATGACCAAGGCTATGAGCGTAATGGCCGCAGTAGCAAAAGCGTACCGCAACGCTCCAGGTTGGATAGCTTCACATCCGATCCTCGCACAGAAAGTCAAAATCACGCTAGCCGCCCAGAAACAAGTCACCCAGAGACAAATCGCGGCTCTGATGTATCGTTGCGCCAATCGCCCACACGCCCCTCGCCGCCGACTTCGCTAACAAAGTCGAGCTATGATTATGATGAGGAGGGGGGCGAGCATGCATCGGATTATCGCTTTGACGATGATCAGATTGACCGGATTCCCAACAACCGTGATTTCATTGACCGAGATCTTCATCACCGCGACCTGGATCACCAGGATTCTAACCGTGGTAATCCCAATGGCCGCGAGGGGTATGTACCTCGTCAAGTCGCAGATCGACTTGGCGAAGAGCGAGCGCGCGGGCTGGAGAATGATCCGCGCGAGCGACGTTCTGCGCCTGACCAATCGTTGCTGCGTACCCCAATGGATAATGTGCCCGTTACACACGGCGGCGACCAAACGCCGCGTGTTGACCGGCTTTATTCGGTAGAGCAGCAATATGAGCAATTCCGGCGCGAGCAGATTTCTAACGTTCAACCTGCGCCGCCGACAATGCCCACTGCGCCCACGTCGCGTCCCGCACCATCTGTTCCATCGGGTACTATTTCATCTGGTACTACCCCATCTGCTCCGCCCCGTGTGACTCCGCAACCAGTGGATGAGCATACGCAATGGGCAACTGAGCAGGAGAAGTGGGAGTGGCAAGATTTCAGTGCCAACCCTGATGAACCAGAAGACCCACCGTTTTTTGGTGGTTCCCCGGTTGAACCAGAGAGGACTCATGCCCACGACAGTGCCGTGCGCCATGATCCTTCTCAATTTACCAATGCGATGTCGTTTATTAGCAGCAACAAGAAACGTTCGACGTTGCTGCCGCGCATGTCCACGCTCGATGTGGATACGCTGAACCGGCAGATCTCAGATCTGCATGGGGATATTGCGGCCTTGTTGCCTGTCGGGAATGAGACGGGCGAGCGGGCGCGCCATCTTTTGGACAAAGCCTATTCGATTCTGCAGAGCGACCCCATGCGCTCCGCTGAGGTCGAATATTATATGCAGCAAGTTCGTACGATTGTGCAGCGGCTACATCAGGCGCGCCAATGGTCGGATCTCTATCGCAAGCGGCTGCACATCTATCTGTTGGCCTGGTTGGGGTTGAGTGCCGTCGTGGTCCTGGCACGTTTCCTATTTCAAGCGCAGATGGAAGGTATGCTGAGTGGCCTCTTTGGGCTGCAAGATGGCAGCTTGCTTTTGAGCCATTGGGCTACCTTTGTCGGTACAGCCTTTGCTGGCGCATTGGGGGGCGCGGTGGGTGCCCTCTATACCATGCAGACTCATGCCCGCGGTGAGTATAGCTTCTTTGACCGCAAATATGGGCTGCGTGGTCTAATCTTGCCAATTATCGGGCTGATAGTGGGTGCGTTGGGCTATTTGATCTTTGGCGTTGTGTTTGCGCTGGTAGGTATTGACCCCTCGCAAAACCTCGTCGCGGCAATTATACCGACCCTGGCCGCCTTTGCCTTTGGATTTAGTCAAGAGTCGATCTACGGTACACGCGGCTAAGCCTGCACGCCTATCATCTCAATCACCCTTGTTATCGCCTAGATCATCATCCGGATTCTCTAGAGCCGGATCATCTAGGCCATTACTTGGGGCAGCTCGCCTTAGGACTTTGGGCTTTGTGCCATGCGCTTAGTCGAAGTTATTGTAAATATCCCCATT
Source organism: uncultured Litorilinea sp. (assembly GCA_946885925.1). The sequence continues at coordinate 2,169 of CAMPHP010000447.1, read as the reverse complement.
CGCCGCTCCTTTAGCCGTCAGGCATTGGAGGGACCGCCGCCAGAACCGGAATTCTATGGCGCACTGGCGGATAAGGTAAGCGAACAAAATGCCCAAGCCGACACGGGCTATCAGAGTTTCCACTACCACCTTCCGCCCGAACTCGAAGGGGTGATCCAGCTAGGGCATCTAGTCTGGGTGCCTTTTGGCGCGCGCGATGTCCAGGGCTTTGTGCTCAGTTTTGCGAATTCCTCGCCTGTACCCACCAAAGCAGTACGCCGCCTAGCGCGCCAAGAGCCAGTACTGACGCCAGTACAGCTTGAGTTAGCCCAGTGGCTAGCCCAGGCTTATGCTGCGCCCCTTGCGGAGGCGATCAAGCTCTTTTTGCCACCAGGTTTGTTAACCAAGAGTGATGGTAAGCCCGGCGTGCGTGCCAAGCGCGAACTTCAGGCGCGTTGGGTGGGTGGCGACCTGCCGATGGATGCAGCGCTAGCAAAGATGGCGCGTGAGACAGCGCAGACGCGCCTGCTGGCATGGCTGCTTGAACAGGATGGAACTAGCAGTGAGGTGAGCGCGGCGGTGGCTGCGCTTGAACAGCCGCGTACCAAGCTCACGCTCGCGCTCAATGGACTTGTTGAGAAGGGCTTGATTACTCGCACCGGTGAGCAGATCCAACTGATTGTCGAGAAAGAGGCGGCACAGCAGACACTCTCCCTTATGCGCGGCGTGGACAAATACGAACCCATTCTGGCGCGCTTGATTGCGGCTGGCGGCCCGATGTGGAAAAGTGACCTGTATGGCGAAGTGGACGCAGACCTCACCGCCTTGCGACGGCTGCAAGGTGCGGGATTGGTGGCGCTGGATGAACAGGTGCGCTTTCGCGATCCATTGCTGGGACGCACCTTTGCCATTACAACCCCACCCTCGCTGACCAGCGAACAAGCAGCAGTCTGGAATAAAGTGCGCACGCAAGGCACAGATCGCCTGACCAAAGGTGTGCTGCGCCGGGGCTTGGCTGCTGGTTTTCTGATTCATGGTGTGACCGGGAGTGGCAAAACGGAGATTTATCTCCATGCCATTGCCGAGGCGTTGGCTCATGGTCGTCAAGCAATTGTATTGGTGCCAGAAATTGCATTGACGCCCCAGACTGTTGCGCGCTTTGCCGGGCGCTTTCCTGGACGGGTAACGGTGATTCACTCAGGCTTGAGTTCAGGCGAGCGCTATGATGTGTGGCGCAAGATACGTGAAGGGGCTTTTGATGTGGTTGTTGGCCCGCGTAGCGCACTTTTTGCACCCCTTTCCCGCTTGGGGCTGATTGTGTTGGATGAGGAGCATGAACCCTCCTATAAGCAAGATGCTGAAGTCTGGGGCAGCTTTAAGATCTTCTATGATGCGCGCGCCGCAGCACGCAAGCTGGCAGAACTGGTCGGTGGGGTGCTCATTTTGGGGAGTGCCACGCCTAGCATGGAGAGTTACTATGCGGCGCAGCAAGGCGATTTGACATTGCTGAACATGCCGCGGCGTGTGGTGGGACATGGCATTGCGCCCTCGGCAGAGTTGGCCGATGTGCCGGTCGCCTATCACGACTTGCCCCCGGTGGAGATCGTGGATATGCGGTTGGAATTGCGTGCGGGCAATCGCAGCATTCTCAGCCGCAGTTTACAGTCGGAGTTGCATACTACGTTGGATGCAGGGCAACAGGCGATTCTGTTTTTGAACCGGCGTGGCAGCAATACTTTTGTCATGTGTCGCGATTGCGGGCATGTACAAGAGTGCCCGCGTTGTGATGTGCCGTTGACCTTTCACGAACGGGCGAACCAGCTTATTTGCCACCACTGCAACCGGCGCTATCCCATCCCAGAAATTTGTCCCAACTGCAACAGCAAGCGCATTCGCTATTTTGGCAGCGGTACGCAGCGGATTGAGGATTTGGTGCATGAGTTTGCCCCGCGTGCACGCGTTCTGCGCTGGGATGCAGATACGGCGCGTGGTCGAGGGGGACACGAAGTCATCCTCCAGCAATTTGCGAATCACGAAGCTGATGTACTGGTGGGTACGCAGATGATCGCCAAGGGATTGGATTTGCCATTGGTGACGCTGGTGGGTGTGGTGGCAGCCGATGTTGGGTTATATCTGCCAGATTTCCGTGCTGGCGAGCGTACTTTCCAGCTATTGACCCAAGTAGCAGGG
>CAMPHP010000446.1 GCA_946885925.1 uncultured Litorilinea sp. | reverse complement strand
GCCCTACTACCTCTTAATTGCACAGGGTTTAATGGCACATGGTTTAATTGCACATGGCATCGTGCCATCAAAATCATTGCGCATGGATTGGCGATCCGGCTGGCGCTTGCTCTATCTTGTTCTTTATCTTGTCCTTTGTGGGCTAGGCTTGTGGAACTACTACACGACCTTTGCCAAAGAAGATTGGGACAAAGTGGCGCAACACGTAGCAGCCCAAGCCCAGCCCAATGATCTTATCCTCTTTCATGCCTCCTGGATAGAGCTTCCCTTTGCATACTACTATCCAGATAACGCGCCGCTCCTTGTCCGGCATGGCATTCCAGCAAATCTCTTCGACGCGGGAACCCTAGAACCTCCCATGACCGAGGCAGACATTGCCCATGTGCACGAGTTAATCAGCCGCGAGCGCGGCATCTGGCTGGTCTACTCCCATTGGTGGTACACAGACCCCGAAGGCTTGCTCCTGCAAGTATTGGGCAATGAGTTGAAATTGGTAGAGCAAAAGGAATGGCCGGGGATACGTGTGCTGCACTACGTCAGACCCTAATCTGTCGATTCCAAGTGCGGATTCATATGTTGCGCCAGTAGGGGCAAAGTCGGTAAGCACTCACAAGGCCCAATGTACTCATTTGGCAAAGGTTCACTGTTACCCAACTTAACTGTTAACTTGCATAGGCGCTTTAGCCTCCGGCTAGTTGGTCACCCCAAAATCTCGCGCACCTTCGCCGCCACAGCGCGACCCAACTTGCCATGCTCCGGTGCGTCCAGATGAATGCCATCTTGCTCGCTCGAAACGATAACCGAGCCAGCATCCAGGAAATGGCAGCCCTTCTCCTGCGCAACCCTCGCATACTCCTGGGCAAAGAGCTTGGACTTGGCAGCGGCACCCTCAAAAATGGCGGCAAAGAAGCCCTTCAACGTAGCCACCGGAGGTGGCGCAACCAGCAGCACTTGGGGCGCGCTCCCATTCGGCCCGCAGCCACTCTTATTGACAATATCCACCAAGACTCCTGCGCCATTCGCAATATCATAGGCTGGAACCGAGAAGCGCATCTTCAGATCATTCGTGCCCAACATAATGACCACAAGATCCAACGGGCGATGGGTATAAAGAATCGGAGGCAATTGCGTCTTACCATTCTTATCCCCCTCAATCGGATCATCCCAAACTGTGGTACGCCCGCTCAATCCTTCTTCAACAACCCAGTAATCCGCCCCCAATGTGGTGCGTAAGATACCAGGCCAGCGCACATCTAAACCAAAGCGTTCTTCATTGGCGGGATTACAGCCCCAGGTGTTAGAGTCGCCATAGCACATGACCGTTTTCATAGTTGCTCCAAAGGGTGTGGTAAGGAAAGGGTTTGGTAAGGAAAGGTTGCGGTGAGATAGGTTAGCGTTCTTTGACATAGAAATAAGGACGCTGCCCCCAGGGCATAGGCCGGCCCCTCGCAATAACCAGCAGTTCAAACCAATCATCTCGCTCAAAGGTGATCTCCGCGGCTTTGGCAGCTTCAGCAATATGATCGGCATTCGCCGTGCCCACCAAGGGAATCACTGGCCCCGGAAGCTGCATCAGCCAAGCAAGAGCTAGCTGGCTCAGGCTTATCTGATAGCTCTCGGCAAAGGGGAGCAACTGCGCGACAGCACCCGCCTCGCGCTGCTTTTGCCAATCATCATGGGCAAGAATTGTACGCCCCGTGAGCAGCCCCTTGTGCAGCGGGCTCCAGCACAGCAGCGCCATACGCCGCTCTTGGCAAGTTGCCAGCAAACCTGTCTCCAGCGGCTCCAAATGGAGCAGGCTAAATTGCGTTTGTAGCGATGAGAGGGGAATGTATGCCGCCAGGGCGCGAATCTCTTCGGGCGTGTAATTGGAAACACCGACAGCTCGAATCTTGCCCTCGCGTTGCAGATCTTCTAGCGCGCGTGCAGTCTCTTCAGGATGGGTAAGATAGTCAATGCGGTGGGGTTGGTAGAGGTCAATATACTCTGTGCCGAGACGACGCAATGATGCTTCACAGCTTGTTTTCAGATAACGAGGCGAAAGATCATAGGCTTTGTACGTATAGTTCGGATCCATGCCCTGAAAAACAATGCCACACTTAGAGGCAATCACGACTTGTTCGCGAGCAATCGAAGCTTGGCGCAACGCCTCCCCCAAGATCTCTTCAGACTCGCCCCTGCTATAGACATCTGCTGTGTCGTAAAAATTGATACCAAGCTCAAAGGCGCGTCGCACCGCCGCATAGCCCTGCTCACGCTTATCAGGCACAAGGCTCATGCAGCCAAAGGCTAGTGCCGAGACAGGGAGATCAATGCCAGCAAGAGAAACTGTACGCATAAAAACTCCTAACTAGAGTGGTGTGGCACAAAGAAAACAGCTAACACTGAGAAAAAAACATAAAAAGATAGATGCGGCATGAGGCGCTATCTACCCATTTCCCAAATCTATTTTCCGTGTCGCCCACGATTCGAGTAGAATAGGGGTATTGTACCACGACCTACTGTACGTGATAGGCTTTGCCGCTCACGGCAATCTCACACGGCAGTCTCAACAGCAATGACCCAGGAATCATCGCCCATGTCTGTCTCAACATTGCCATCCCCCTCTCTGGGTGAGCCACCGGTTGTCCAGCCTCTCCATGAGGCCGACCAGATCGAGCAACTCGTACAACGCTTGCAACAAATTGCGGACGTGGAGCGGAGTACCATTCAGGTTGTGCGTGCTCCCCTACGGATTTGTCCACTAGGAGCACACATTGACCACCAGTTGGGCATTGTTACGGGCATGACCATTGACCGTTCGGTTCTGTTGGCCTTTGTGCCAACCGAGGATGGCTCTGTCCATCTGGAAAGCCTGAACTTTACAAACCCTGTGCGCTTTGAGCTTGCCGATGTGCCTGGCTATCAGAAGGGTGATTGGGCCAACTATGTACGCGGCGCAGTCTTGGCGCTGCAAGCACATCATCAACTGCCGCGCGGGCTGGTAGGGATAATTGGTGGGGCCATGCCCATTGGCGGGCTGAGTTCTTCGGCGGCTGTGACCATTGCTTACTTACTGGCGTTGGAGGTTATCAACGGGTTGGCGGTAGACGCCTATGAGAATGTAGAGCACTGCCGCTTTACCGAAAATCGCTATATTGGTCTCAACAATGGCATCCTCGACCAGTCAGTTATCTTACACAGCGCCCACCGTCACCTCACGCGCATCGACTGCGCATCGGTAACAGTGGACCGAGTTGCGACAGCACTACATGAAGACGAATTACGAGCACGCTTTGGCATTCTGGTCGTCTATTCCGGTGTTACCCATGCCCTGGTCGGCACTGATTACAACAGCCGCGTCGCACAATGCCGTGCGGCAGCAACCGCGCTCCTAGAATATGCGGGATTGCAAACGCCACAAGATGTACGCTTACGCCATGTACCAGCAGAATTCTTTGCCCAGTATGCTGACCGTTTGGAGCCAGCGTTGATGCGGCGGGCACGTCATTATTTTGGTGAAATGGAGCGCGTCCAAGAAGGTCTGGACGCATGGCAACAAGGCGACCTACACAATTTTGGAAGCTTGGTCAATGCATCGGGCGAAAGCTCGATCAAGTGGTATGAGTGTGGCAGCCCACAACTGATCACCCTCTATGAGATCTTGCGCGAGACAAGCGGCGTCTATGGTACACGCTTTAGTGGCGCAGGCTTTCGTGGCAACTGTATTGCGCTGATCGACCCGTCTCAAGGCGATGCCATTGCCGAAGCCGTTCATCGCCGCTATCCACTCGCCCATCCCGACGTGGCGGATCGCTACAGCATTCACTTTTGCTACCCTGATGGCAGTGCGGGTGTCGTTGGCAATCAACCAACCATACGGGCAGCGAACAAATGATGCAAGCGGTTCTTTTGGCTGCGGGCAAAGGCACGCGGCTGCAACCACTCACCTTAACGCGCAGCAAGGCAATGGCCCCGGTGGCAGGTCGAGCCTTAGGCGCGCGTGTTGCAGATCTGCTGGTTGCACAAGGCATTGAAGAATTAATTGTGGTGGTGAGTCCGAGCGATGAGGAGATTCAGCCCTATTTTGCCACCCAGTCCAATCTGAATGTTCCAATTCGCTTTGTGATGCAGGAGGAGCGGCTGGGGATGGCCCATGCGCTCGGTTTGGTTGCTCCCTTCCTGCATGGCGAATTTATTCTCTCTGCCTGTGACAACCTAGTGCCATTGGAGCATGTGACTGCGCTGGTGGCAGCGCACCGCAAGCACGGTTCGGCAGCGACTTTAAGCCTGATGCCCATTGACATTGCCCAGGCAAGTAAAACGGGTG
>CAMPHP010000445.1 GCA_946885925.1 uncultured Litorilinea sp. | reverse complement strand
AGTAGGTGAGAGAAAAATGGCAGCAACTACATCCTCACTGAGTAAACTGCGACAGCGAGAAGAGCGACTGGGCTGGCTGTTTGTGACGCCCGTAGTCTTGGGCATTTTGATCTTCCAACTCTACCCCACGCTTTTCTCCCTCTATGTCAGCTTTACCGAATGGAATCTATTGACGCCGATGCGCTGGATTGGGGGACGTAACTTTGTTGACCTCCTGACCAACGACCGCAATTTTCTTCCGGCGCTGACCAATTCCTTTGTCTATGCACTCGGAACCGTGATTCCAGGGTTGGCGCTGGCGTTGGTCTTTGCTGTGTTACTCAACCAGAACATTACCGGACGCAATGTGTACCGCACAATCTACTTTGTCCCTGTCGTCGCCCCAACTGTCGCTGTGGCGATCTTATGGTCATGGATCTATGAACCAGACTTTGGCATCCTCAATTTCTTGCTTAGCATAGGGGGAATTGAAGGGCCAGCCTGGTTGGGCAGTTCGGATTGGGCCATGACTGCCGTGATCATCATGTCGATCTGGCATGGTTTGGGCTATAACATCGTGATCTTCTTGGCTGGACTGCAAAGCATTTCGCCCGACTTCTATGAGGCGGCAGCCATTGATGGCGCAAGCGGGTTGCACAAGTTCTGGTATATCACCTTGCCACTCCTCTCACCCGTCACCTTTTTCGCCTTGGTCCTCGCCGTCATCGGTGCCTTCCAGGTCTTTACTGCACCCTTTGTCATGACCGCGGGTGGCCCTGCCAATGCAACGCTGACCGTGGTGATGCAGCTTTATAAAGAAGCGTTTCAGTTTCAGCGCATGGGGTTGGCCTCAGCGTTGGCCTATATCCTCTTTGTCATCATTGTGGGATTAACGCTGGTCAATCTCTACTTGCAGAAGATTTGGGTCTTTTACGAGGAGGAGGGTAGCTAAGCGTCTATGACCACCTTTGCCCAGCCATCATCACCCGTAACCCCCAGCGCGGCCAGCGAAAAAAAAGGAGTAGCGCGGTTCTTCACCCGCCAGCGTTTAGGACAAGCGTTGATTCATTTTGTCCTTTCTGCCTGTGCCGTGACAATGATCTTCCCGCTCTTGTGGTTGGTTTCCACATCGCTCAAGCACCCTGGTAAGCAATTTGTCTTTCCGCCTCAACTCGTCCCCAATCCAGTCTACTGGCAGAACTATGTAGAATTGTTCAACTTCGCGCCGATGGGGCGTTTTCTCTGGAACAGCTTTGAGATTTCTACACTTTCGGTGCTGGGTGTCTGCCTCTCTTCGGCCATTGCAGCTTTTGCCTTTGCGCGCATGCGTTTTCGTGGGCGCGAGTTTCTCTTTGTCGTGCTGCTGATGACCATGATGATTCCTTACCAGGTGACGGTGATTCCCACATTTGTCATCATGCGTTGGCTGGGCTGGATCGACACCCATGCTGCTTTGATCGTCCCGAGCTTTTTTGGCAGCGCCTTTAGTGTTTTCCTGCTGCGCCAGTTTTACCGCACCATTCCCCAAGATTTGGTGGACGCTGCCACGATTGATGGCGCAGGCTTTGTTCGTATTTTCTGGGAGATCTTTGTGCCATTGGGGATGCCCGCGCTTGCCACCGTAGCAGTCTTCAACTTTCTCTGGTCGTGGAATGATCTCTTTGGCCCGCTGATTTTCCTGAATAGCCAAGACAAGATGACGGTGACGTTGGGTCTCACCTATTTGCGCGGGCGCGGCGGCACGGGTGGCGGTCGTTGGGGTGTGATCATGGCGGGGTCGCTGCTGGGCATTGTCCCCATATTGGTGCTCTATGCGATGGGTCAGCAATATTTCGTACAAGGGCTGGCCCGCGCGGGATTAAAGGGATAAAGGGCATTGCGTCCCATACGCAAGATACCATAGGTAAGATACCCATAGGTAAGATACCCATAGGTAAGATACCGATACCATAGGTATCCATAGATAAAATAGCTATCAGCAAAGCTAAAAACAGGCCCAGAAAGAGCAGGAATTTCATCTATGCGCGTATTTGGTGAGTTAGCGATGGGTTATTTTCGTGAAGTGCTGGAAAGCCGCCAGCTTGGTTGGGCAGAGGGGGGGATGGTCACACGCTTTGAACAAGCGTTTGCCGCCAAAGTCAATTGTGATCATGCCATTGCACGCAATTCCGCCATGTCAGCATTGGCAGAGGCGGTAAGTATTAGCGGTGCAGGTACGGCGCTGGAAGTGATTTGCGACCCAATGGTGCAGTTTGGGGCCATCGCTACCATCTACTTTAATTCGGTACCTCGCTTTGCCGATGTGAAGTATGACACCTACTTGATGGACCCGGAATCGCTGCGCGCCAACATCACCGAGCGCACGCGCGCCGTAATCGTGACCAATCTGTGGGGCATGTGTGCTGACCTGGACGAGATCCGGCGCATTTGCGATGAGCACAACCTCTTTCTGATCGAAGATTGCGCCCATGCAATCGGCGCAACTTATAAGGGCAGGCACTCCGGCACGATCGGTGATGTGGGCTGCTTTAGCTTCCAGCAGGGCAAGCACATGACCACAGGCGATGGTGGCATGATGACCACCAACCGTGCCGATATTTACAACAAGCTCTTTAACGAGTGGGCCTTTGGCGAATCGCCTTCGTTTATGACCCTCAACTTCCGTATGAACGAGGTGACAGGGGCCGTAGGTATGGCACAGTTGCAGCATGTGGATGATTACATTGCCGAGTATACCGAGAATCTGCGCGTCTACACTGAAGCCATTGCCGGTTGCCCGTGGTTGCGGGCACGCCAGGTGACGGAGGGGGCCAACCATGTTGGTTACCAGTTTGCTTGCACCTGGGAAGGTGACAAACACGGGCTGGATTTGGGTCTATTCCAACAGGCCGTGCGCGAGCAAGGCTTAGGGATCCGCTTTGGCTTTATCGGCAAACCAGCCTATCTCTTTGATCTCTTCAAAGTCGCCACGGCTTACAACGAGCCAGCCTGCCCCGTGCGCTGCCCGCTCTACAAGAGTGACTACCGCTATCACGAAGGGCTTTGCCCGGTGGCAGAGGATTTGATGCCACGATTGATTACGACGGGCCTCATCGAACTGCCGCCGGATGAGGCAAAGCGGCGCGCCGAGAAACTCCACAACGCCATTACCGTCACTCTACGTGGCTAGGCACAAGAATTGCCCGACATGATGAAACCATGAGCGCATTTATGAAGCGAGCAACGGCACGATGAAAACGATCGGTATTGGCGTTATTGGGATTGGGATGGGAAGCAATCTGCTTCCCATCAACCACGTCAAAGATTCACAGCTAGAGGTGCGCGGCTTGTGTTCACAGACACCGGAGAAGGTGGCAAGCCTGGCGCAGCGTTGGGATATAGATTATTGGACGACAGATTATCACGAACTGATTGCCCGCGACGACATCCAAGTAATCGCCATCTATTCGCCCGACCACCAGCACTTTGCACAAGCGAGTGCTGCACTCCAGGCGGGCAAGCATATCATCTGCACCAAACCCATGTGCACGCGCCTGGAGGATGCCGCCGAATTGGTGCGGATGGTCGATGCAACAGGGCTGAAGTTCCTCGTTGGGCAGACTATGCGCTTTGACCCGGAGTTTGTCGCGGCCAAACAGTTGGCGGACGATGGCGACCTGGGCGAGATCATTTTTGGCGAGGCTCACTATGTGCATGATGCACGCGGTTTCTTCCCTGGCACTCCCTGGCGGCTGCAAGCGCCCCAAGACCTCATGTATGGCGGGGCATCGCACCCGATTGATTTATTGCGCTGGTTCTTGGGTGATATTGAGGAAGTCCACGCCTATGGGCGCAAGGGCAACTTGACCCCGGAGTATCCTTATGCGGACAACTACCTGATCAACCTCAAGTTTACAAATGGGGTAATTGCGCGAGTCTTAGCCGCCTATGGTTTAGTAGAGCCGCCCATGCCGATGATGGGTTTGGGGCTTTATGGGACACAGGCAAGCTTGCAAGCCGATTTTACCGACCAACAGGATGGGCATCTGCGCCTGGTGCTGGACAAGATCGTAACGAAGCCAATGGCGAACTTTACCTTTCCGGCAGAGAAAGAAGGGGCGTTGGGGCATGGTGGTGGGGTGATGCGCTATCTGCGTCACTTTGAGGAGTGTTTGCTGCAAGATCAGACGCCCTCGCCCAGTGTGCGCGATGGCGCAAAGTCCGTGGCGGTTTGTAGTGCGGCGTGGCAATCGATCCATGAGGGCACAGTGGTCAAGGTGCAAAACGACTTTTAGGAGAGAATTTTAGGAGAGAACAGGTCAATGCGCGCAGGGATGGTGGGATTGGCGGC
>CAMPHP010000444.1 GCA_946885925.1 uncultured Litorilinea sp. | reverse complement strand
AAGGCTGTCAAGATCCAGGGCGGCTACTTCCCACGCACCTATAACAACAATGTGACCGATAAGCTCTACACGGCGAATGACTGGGAAGACCCCCACCCGGCGCAAAATCCCACCATCATTGATGTTGCCAATCAAGGGCGCGTCTTTTACATCAGTGGCAACATCACCCCCACCCTCGCTCACCTCACCCTGCGGCGCGGCAATGCACTGGCCCAGGCGGATGGGCCAGGAGGCAGCGCGGGCGGTGGTGGCGGTGCGGTCTATGTTGATGGCGCTACGCCCATCTTCCAGAATGTTATTGTGGAAGACAGCCGCGCCCACTTTGGCTCTGGCTTCTATCTACGCAATGCAGGTGGGAGCTATACGGGGCTGACGGTGAGGCAAAACGGCTCCGGCGTTACACTGGGTCGCGGCGGTGGCTTCTATATCGAAGGGGGGCAGCCAACGCTTCAAGGCGTTACCATCCAGAGTAATGTTGCCATCACAGGTGCGGGGATCTATCTGGACAATAGCGCCGCCACCTTGATCCAAAACAACGTTGCCAGCAATGGCAATGTCACCACACTGGATGGCGGCGGCATTTATAACAGCGGTGGCAGTGCCACCATCATCACCAACACCATTGCCGCCAACCAAGCCCAGCGTGGGGGTGGTCTGCGTCTGGACAACAGCAGCGGCACACTCGCGGGCAATACCATTGACAACAACCGGGCAGGCATCAATCCAGCCCCGGCAGGTCAAAACGATGCGTTGGGTGGTGGGCTTTATATCGCTGGCGGCACACCACACATCACAGCCAACACCATCCACAACAACCAAGCGCTCCACCCCACGCTCTCCTAGGGCGGTGGTGTATACGTAGCGCAAAGTGAAGCCACACTCACGGACAACACCAATACCACCAACCAGGCGCACCGCGGGGGCGGTCTTTACTTTGCGGCGACCGCAGATGCCGTGGTGCAAAACAACACGATTAACAGCAACCGTGCCCAGGCCGGGGATGGCAGCGTGCGCCAGGCGGGTGGTGGGGTCTATTTTGCTAGCAGCGTGATCAGCTTCACCCAAAACAGCCTGGGACAGAACACAGCCGCTTATGGTGCGGCTCTCTATTTAGCGGGCAGTGGGCAAACCCAGATTATCCAAAATACGCTCACCAGCAATGTCGCCAGCCAAGATGGGGGTGGCGTCTACTTGGATGGCAGCGATGCCCAGCTAACAGCAAACACGCTGCAAGACAACCGCACCACAGGCGGGCGCGGGGGTGGTCTCTATGCTCGCAGTGGTCAAGCGGTACTGCGCCAAAACTCCTTCATAGCCAATTTTGCCACGCTCGATGGCGGTGGGCTGTATTTGAGCCAAGATGGGAGCATTCTGCAAGGGGATACCATCCAAAGCAATCAGGCGGGGGATGGCGGGGGACTTTATATCGATGGGCCCGCGCCTAGTGCTTCGCATCCTGCTCCCTGGATCAACCAGGTGCTTCTGGCCGAAAACCGTGCCAACAACCACGGGGGCGGCCTGTTTATACGCAGCAGTGGCGCGCAAATCACCTTGAATACCCTGCGCGACAATCAAGCCACAGTGGATGGTGGCGGTGTGGTGATCCAAGAAAGCACACTCGCGGCATTTAGCGGCAACATCATCCGTGACAACCAGGCGGGAGATCAGGGTGGGGGACTCTATATCAGCCGCCGCAGTACAGGAAGCTACCACAGCAACGCCATCATCGATAACCAAGCGGCGCAGGGTGGCGGCATCTTTGTGGCTGGGGCTTCGCCCGTCTTTGTCCATACCACCCTGGCACGCAATGGCACAGGTCTGCTTACAGGTGTGCTTGACCAAGTAGCGGCTACCGTCATTCTTTCCAACACCATTCTGGCAGGGCACACCCTCGGCATCCAAGCTGCCAGCGGTACAAGTGTGGCGACCTATGCCACCTTGTGGGATGGCAACAGCGCAAACTTGGCTGGCCCCGGCGGCATCACCTCTAGCGACGACCATAGCGGCAGCGCGGCGTTTGATGCCGATGGCTATCACCTTACCAGCACCTCAGCCGCAGCCAGCAAAGGACTAAGCGGGGAGGTCGCACTAGGGAGCGATCTGGATGACGAAAGTCGCTTTCAGGGCAACGGCCCCGAACTAGGTGCGGATGAATTGACCGCCGGATGCGCTGCGATCATTGCCGGTTCGCCTGACAATGTCTTTAGCAGTCTTCAGCAAGCCATTGACGCAGCCGCACCCGATAGTGAACTCTTGGTGGCTGGCACTTGTACCGGTGTAGCAGCGCGCGATGGCACGCCCCAGCTTGCCTATATCAACAAGAACCTGACCATCCGTGGAGGCTATGCCGTGGGTGCGTGGGACATTTCATCGCCCACGACGCAGCCCAGCGTGCTCGATGCGCGGCAGCAAGGTCGCGGCGTACGCATTATGGGCGGTGCTCGCGTTACCCTCGCCAACCTCACACTGGTCAACGGCAATGCCAGTGGGCTGGGTGGTGGGCCGAGCGGGATGGATGCTGGCGGCAATCTCTATGTGGACAATGCCCAACTCAACTTGGAGCAAGTTGATGTTGTCAACGGCAGGGCTTTGATCGGCGGCGGGCTGTTCTTGCGTGCGCCCGTGGCGCTGGTTCGCAACAGCACATTCCGTGCCAATCTCGCCACTACTTCTGGCGGTGCGCTCTATTTAGAGAATGCGCCGAGCAGCGTGGAAATCCGCAACAGCCGCTTTGTCAGCAACCGCGCCGGGGATGGCGCGGCCTTGCACGTGGCGACAGGTACGCCACTCCTGCTAGGCAACCATTTCCAGGGAAATCAGACCAACGGCTCCAACGGGCGCGGCGGTGCCGTTTTCCTAGAGAAGAGCTTCGCCAATCTCAACCGCAACCGCATGCAGAATAACCGGGCGGGCATGGGGGGTGCGCTCTACATCGTGGGAGGTATGCCCAGTTTGACCAACAACGTGCTAGTTAGCAATGTTGGTATGAGTGGCGGCGGTGCGCTCTATAGCATAGATTCGCCGCTTCATTTGCGTAACAACACCCTGGTCTCCAACAGCACCGTCCAGAATAGTGGTGGGGCGCTACACTTTGCTGCACCTGCTTCCAGCCAAGTCTTGACGCTGACCAACAACATTCTGGTCAACCATAGCCTTGCCGTTAGTGTGGCAGAGGGCAACCAAATGTCGGTGCGCGCCAACCTGTGGAACAACAACCATACCAACTGGGCGGGGCCAGTCAGTGAAGAAATAGGCAACCTCACCCAGGAGCCGCTCTTTGTCAACGCAGCCGCAGGCGACTACCGGCTGAGCGAAAGCAGCCCAGCGGTTGACCGTGGCGTGAATGTTGGCGTCAACGATGATATTGATGGGCAAAATCGCCCCGCACGCCAGGGCTTTGATATTGGGGCAGATGAGTATCTGCGTCCTAGCATCAACGTCAGCCTGAACGCGCTTCCCAACCCTGTGGCATCTGGCTCGCAACAAAATTATCTGCTCCAAGTTATCAACAATGGAGATGTAGACGTGGCGGCCCGTGTGCAACTTACATTGCCTGCTGCCTTAACTCCCGTTGGGCCAACAGTGTGGGAAAGTGTCGCCATTGCACGCGGGGCGATCTGGAGCCAGAATGTCGCGGCGACGGTAGATGCCAGCTACAGCGGCCCGATCGATGCATTCATGGTGGTAACGACCAACCAGGGAGTGACAGCTAGCGCCACGGCTTCTTCCGCAGCCGCGGCCATCTCTGGCGAAATCCTTGAATTTAGTGGCGAGAGTACGCCCAACCCGGCAACCCCTGGCAGCGCCATTGAGCTACGCCTGCGGCTTGCCAACCGTGGAGCCATTCCCATCGGCACTTCCATCCAAGTCCAGCTACCCAATGGCCTCACGACGAGCAGCCCGTTAGTCTACAGCCCAATGATTGCCGGGCCGGATGGGATCTGGTCAACTCGCATCAATGTCAATGTTGCGCCCGATGTGGTCACAGAGACGGACGCAGGTGTCGCCAACCAATTAGTGACAACCATTCTTGCCACGACAGACCAAGGCTTTAGCAAGGTCTACAGCCTCACTACCACACTGGCGCGCCCTGCTATCCAGGTAAGCCGCACAGTTTCGCCCATCCCCCCCATTGCGGGTGGCGTGCTGGTCTACAACGTCATTGTCACCAATACAGGCAACGTGGCGTTGGCGACAACCATCAGCAACAGCTTTCCAGCTCAAGTAGCGCTCGCTAATTTGGCAGATGGCGCGCCCTGGCAAGATACGCTCACCCCAGGCCAAGTGTGGCAGCGCAGCGTGACGAGCACCATCGAGACAGGCTATAT
>CAMPHP010000443.1 GCA_946885925.1 uncultured Litorilinea sp. | reverse complement strand
CAGCTTCCATGCGCTCGGAATTGGTGACGAAGTAAGGGCTCAGATAGCCGCGGTCGAGCTGCATACCTTCCACATACTCGATCTCGAATTCGAGGCCCTTGCTCTCCTCGACGGTGATCACACCGTCCTTCCCGACCTTGTCCATCACCTCTGCCAACAAGTCACCAATGTTCTTGTCAGCAGCAGAGATGCTAGCCACCTGGGCGATGCCGGCCTTGCCAGCCACGGGAGTTGCCATGTCGCGAATCGCCTGGACAATTGCGTCGCGGCCAGCAAAGATACCGCGTTGGAGCAACATCGGGTTGGCCCCAGCGGTGACGTTCTTCAGCCCTTCGGTGACAATGGCCTGGGCCAACACGGTGGCGGTGGTGGTCCCATCACCAGCTACATCGTTGGTCTTGGTTGCGGCTTCCTTAAGCAACTGGGCACCCATATTCTCAAAGGGGTCTTCCAGTTCGATCTCCTTCGCCACAGTAACACCATCGTGCGTAACAGTCGGGCTACCCCACTTCTTGTCCAGGGCGACGTTACGACCCTTGGGACCAAGCGTGGTCTTGACAGCATTCGCCAGCGCATCGACGCCAGCCTTCAGGCTCTTCCGCGCAGCATCTTCAAAAACAATTTGCTTCGCCATTTTTTCTTCTCCTAGAGTTTCAAGATATTCATCTACTGCTCAGAATCGTAGCGTTGCCACAAAGTATTGTGTGCTTTGGGCAAATCATTGTGGAGCTGGGTAGATTTACTTATTGCCGTTTTCGACAATAGCCAGGATGTCGCTTTCCTTCAGAATCAGATATTCCTCCCCATCCAGCTTGATGCTCGTGCCCGCATATTTGGCATAGAGCACGGTGTCACCCACCTTTACATCCATGGCGATCCGCTCGCCATTTTCCTTGCGTGCACCAGGACCAGTTGCAATAACCTTGCCCTGTTGCGGCTTCTCCTTGGCGGTTTCTGGCAAGAAAATGCCGGACGAAGTCACCTCTTCTTGCTCTGAAGGTTTGACGACCACGCGGTCACCTAGAGGCTTGAGGTTCATGAGTCGATCCTCCTGAACTAAATTTGGGAATTTAACTGAATACACGTAATCTTAATAGTTGTGCAAACGAAACAACATCCTTAACATCACATGACAGCGTGTTCACACTCAATCGTGGTACCAATTCTTGGCGATCTAAGTGCGAACCCGTTAGCACTCGAAGGGTGTGAGTGCTAACGGGTGGTATGATACCGTATCCATTGAAGCGGTGCAAATTACCGCACAGTCTTTTTGTTGCTTTTATGGGGAATTTTACCCAGAGTCCTTGGAATTTGCGCTAGGATTTTGTTAAGGTTGTGTTAGAACTCCGTTAGCGCGCACATACTCCAGCATAGCTTCTTCTTCTTGCACATAATCAAACAAATTAAAGGCAGCGTAGAGGTTGCGACTCTGCTCAAAATAAGCAGCAGCTCGCGCCCAATCCTCCTGCTCCACCGCTACATGCCCCAAGTTGTGCAATGTTGCTGCCATGTCTGTCCATGCGCCGCGCTCTTCCGCCAATGACAAATCCAATTCGTACCATTTTACAGACTCGGCAAATTTTCCTTGAGCATAGGTAACTGAGCCCAGATTGTTATAACAAGTGCTAATCCCCAGTGGGTCATCAATACGGCTGAAAAGTGCTAGGGCTTGCGTATAGGCTTGTTCTGCCTCATCCAAGCGTTCTAGCCCCTCCAATGCCAACCCCATACTATTATAGACACTGGCAATCTGCTGGTTATTGCTCATGCGCAAGGCAATACGCAAGGCCTTGCGGTATAGTTGGAGTGCCCGTTCAAACTCGTTTAGACCGTAATGAGCACTGCCCAAGTTGGTATAGGCAGTTGCCAAGCCAAGCTGGTCCCCAAGTTGGGCAACACATTCAAAAGCTGCACGGAAATAGGTAAGTGCCACTCGCGAGCGATCCAAGACACGATAGGACGTACCCAAATCAGTAAAGGCATAGGCGAGTTCGGTCAGGAGATCACGAACATCAAAGATATCGGCCGCGCGCTTGAGCCACTCAATCGCCTCCTCCACGGCACCCTCAAAGAAGAGTTGGCGACCAATATTCATCTGAAGCCACGCATAATCGCGCATATCAGTCAACGCCAGCGCCGCAGCTGCACCTGCGGCAAGCCAACGTTGGGCACCTGGAGGATGCCGCCAAAAGGCATAATGGGCCAATGCCATGCCATAGGAGCGAGCCAGCCGCAAGTCTTCGCGCCAGATTTGCGCCTCATCAGGCAGCACCAAACCTTGGCTATCAACTTGGGGATCTGCAATCAACTCCATGGGCGAACGCTGCCAAAGTCGCTCCACGCGTGCCGCACACCAATCGGCTCCTTCATAAATATTTCCCCATTCAGGATCAATCATAGACCAGCGATCCAGAGAGAGATACTGATATTGTTCTACCACTTGGCTATAATACTTGGCATGGTGACGCTCCCACTCCTCACCTAAAAGAGCAGCATTTTGAACTAGATACCGGCGAACGGTTGGATGCATCACCACTCGCTGCTGATAGACATCGGTATCCAATAGTGCTCGCGCTTCCAAGGCAGCAAGGGCTGGTGCTAACTCGGAGGGTGCGCCCAATTCGGGCCAAAACAATTCCTCTACTGCCTGGAGTGAAGCGCCGCCAGCCGCAGTTACCAGCCGGTCCAACAAAGGGCCAACATGGGGCTGTATCACAGCAAAATTTTCCACGGCAAAGGCCACCAATTCGGTAATGGCGACTCGCCCATCCGCATCCACCGTGCTTTGCAACAGCTCGCGCAATTCACCCCAGCGATAATCCAGCAGCAGTCCCAAGATCAGGCGCAAGGGATAGGGCCGCCCATGCGTCAGGGTATAGAGTTCGTCCAGATTCGCAAGGGCAATCTCAATGACTTCGGGCGGGCTGCGCCGTTGGATAAACATAGGGAGTTCATCCAGGGTCAAGCCTTCTAAATTGATATGTTGATCTTGACAAAGATCAGCAATCGCGGGGTTGAAGTTGCGGTCAATGAAGACAATGCGTGAATTCCCCCCCGATTCGTGCAGATGGGCAATAATATCAACCAGGGTTTCCAATTCCTGCTCGGTAGCCCCGGACAATTCATCCAAAAGCAGCAAGCGCCGTCGCCGGTAAAGCTGTTCGAGGATGCTCAACCCCCAGCGTTCCTCACTCAGGCGCGTCATGGTCGTACCAAAGACCGAGTCCATTGTCAGCACCACGTCATAAAGGCGGAAACTCGTTATACCGGCCACTCCCACACGCACCACACCATCGGGAAAATCACGGAGATGATTCCAGGCTGCAGCAGTCGCCAAGGAGGTTTTGCCGTTGCCCTGTTCGCCACTGATGGCGATTGCCGGCTCATCACCACCGCTCGTTAACCAGTGATGCAACTGGAGCAACTCAGTACGCCGTCCGACAAAACCTTGCAGCCGGTAGAGACCCAGGTTATGGGGGATGGGGGGGAATGTGGTCTGAGGCAGTACAGTTGGATCCTCCATTGGCGAACTTCCTTACGGGCTTGTTACGGGCTGCCGAGCACGATACAAGGAAAGTCGCTAGTGGCTACCATTTCTGCAATCATAGACTGGTTAAATGCAGCGCCACCAGAGACACGACTCAGGACATTCAAGGCTGCCGGATCAACCAAGATGAGGTCGGGACGCAACCGGCGAGCGACTATGTTCAGATTTACCGAGGTCACGGTCTCCACAAAATCAACCTTGGGAATAACTCCCTCCCTCACAGCTTGAGGGCGGTCACTGTCGGCAGAGATAATTACATCAATTTCCTCATTCTTTTGTAGTTGACGCAATGCATCCGTTCCTACTTGCTCTGCACCGATCAGCCATACACGCATAGTCTGTCCTTATTCTGCCGGTTGACCGGCACTAAATCCAGCCAAGCCAGCTCATCAGATAGAAAAAGACGAAAATAACGAGTGCGGAGGGCACTCCTATAATCAATCCTGCACGCAACATACTTTTGCGATCCACAAGTCCGGTGACAGCAACCATCGTCATACGTGCCGAGGCGCTGGGGAACATATAAGCCAGCGCGATCGCCGTAATGGTGGGGATTACTAACCGGGTCGGGTCAATACCAGTCGCTTGGCCGAGCGTAATCAACACAGGTGCTACAATCGCACCCAATGTCACATTATTCATAAATTGTGTCAGGCAAAAACCGAGCGCCACCAGTGCAAAGAGGATAACTTCAAAGGGCAACCCTTGTAATAGAGGGGCCAACATTTCAGCAAACCAGATACCAGCCCCTGTCTTGTTAAGCGCATCCCCCATGCTCAAC
>CAMPHP010000442.1 GCA_946885925.1 uncultured Litorilinea sp. | reverse complement strand
AAGGATGCGGCGGATGCGACGAGTTCGGGGGCATCGGGCGATAGCAACATAATTGTGCGCGGGCTGTTGGAAGCTGGCTATGATGGACGTATCCTTGCCCCTATCGTGGACGCCGAGGCTGTCCAGGCGGCTGTAGCTGCGGGCGTGGGGCAGCGTGTGCAGGCCACGTTGGGGGGGAGGCTGGATGCCAAACGCTTTCCGCCGCTTCCAGTCAATGCTCGCGTGCACATGATCTCGGAAGGACGCTTTATCAGCGAGTCAAACAACTCCATTTGGGTATCCGGCACAACGGCGGTGTTGGTGGCAGAGAATGTGACCTGGGTGGTGACAAGCCGCGCCGTGTCACTCTATGACCGCTCACTTTTTTATGCCCACGGTCAAGACCCGCGCAACTTTGATGTGGTGGTGGTCAAGTCTCCGCACTGCCAGCATCATATGTTTGATGATTGGGCCGCAGAGGTGGTCAATGTGGATGTGGCGGGCTCCACGAGCGCCAATCTGCCAACGTTGGGCCATACTCGCTGTAAACGCCCGATCTTCCCACTGGATGCAGATGTGGCCTTTATGCCTGAGGTGAAGTTTTTCCAGCGCGGGAATTAACTTTCATAGAGAATCTCATGCAGAGGCGCGGAGCCGCAGAGGAAGAATAGATGAATTCACGTTGCCACCCTGGATCGTGCTCTGGCGATCTTCTACTGCGGGGTGACAGAACAGAGTATTCCCCAAAAGGTGGCAACTTGAGTAGATTAATGATGAGCTTGACCAACACCAGGAGAGCGTTATGAAGATTGAACGGATTGAGGCGTTTGGACTACGCGGTGTGACACCAGAAGGGGGCTGGAGCAATGAGATCCGCCCCGATGATTGTGTGCATACGCTAATTGCTGTGCTGACCGATGAAGGGGTGACAGGCTGGGGCAGTGTCTTTACCAACGACGGATTGGTGATGGCGGCGCTCAATGTGCTCGCACCACTTTATCAAGGTGAGAACGCGCTGGAGCCAGAACGAGTCAGCGAGAAGTTGCACCAGCATATGTTCTGGTTGGGGCGCGGCGGCTCGATAACACATACCATCAGCGGCATTGACATTGCGCTGTGGGACATTCTGGGCAAGGTGACAGGACAGCCGGTAGGGCGATTGTTGGGGGGACGTTATCGCGAACGGGTACGTCCCTATGCCTCGCTGCTGATGGATCAACCTGAACCCCTGTATGACCATTTGCAAAGGATTCAAGCGCAAGGCTTCCGCGCCTTTAAGATGGGGTGGGGGCCATTTGGTCGCGTGAGTAGCGCATTGGATGAAGCGATTGTGGCGGCTGCACGTAATGCAGTGGGCGATGATGCCATGCTAATGGTTGATGCGGGTGGCTCAGATGCGTATTGGAGCAATGGCTATAAGTGGGCACTGCGTACTGCTCAGATGTTGGCCGATTACGATGTTTACTGGTTCGAGGAGCCGTTGAACCCTGATGCGTTAGAAGATTATGTACAACTGCGCCGCAATGCACCAGTGCCGATTGCCGGAGGCGAAGTTTTGACTCGCCGCCAATCTTTCCAGCCATGGCTTCAAGCAGGTGCTTTTGATATTGTGCAGCCAGACGTGACCAAGGTAGGCGGCATCAGTGAGGAACGGCGCATTGGCTGGATGGCTCAAGAGAATGGTATCCGCTACATTCCCCACGGCTGGAATACAGCAATCGGTTTAGCCGCAGACCTACACCTATCGTCGGCCTTTGTTAATACGGACTTGGTTGAATACATCACAGGTTCGCCCTATATTGACGAATTAACCGTAGGGGGCTGGCAACTGGACACCGAGGGCATGTTGGCGATCCCTTCCGCGCCAGGGTTGGGGGTTACAGTGGATTTAGATGCGGTTGCCAAGTTTAGCGGCAAGTCGTTGGCGGGGCTGAGTGGATAGCAGGGATTGTAGCACAGCTTTTACATTGCCCAGACAACAACTCCCTTGTGGGTTGCGGATATCGCAAGCGCATAGTCCTGAGCGGATAGCAGCGTTGATGTTCTCTACTGCCGTACTATGGCCGGTTGTGTGTATCTCGTCTCGAAGAGACTTGCGGGTATGCTGGAAGCAGTAACAGATAAAGACATCGTCTGCTAAGGGTGCTTTCTGATGAACTCGCTCGCGCAGCTCAACTCCCGTGAATACTTGTTGGCTATCAGCGGCAAAATAGACGACCGGGCAAGTTTCTGTCGGACAGAAATAATAGATGCTTGCCTGGATCGCCTCCAAGCTAATGCTGAGCATTGCCTTGACTGTTTGGGTTTCGACGGACTTTCCTTTCGTGCGACATTGAGGGCATCGCTGCCGCGGATTCGACAGCCTGGGCTGTGGAGTTTTATTACAACAATCGGACATACTATGCTCCCATTGCTCAAAAATAGGGAATCCACGTTGGTTTTGCCTCTGTATTCTCCCAGACTGTTGCCTACTTCAGCAAAATCCACATTTGGTACACAGGCAAAACTAAGTATAATACTTGCCAACGTAATATCGGCTGGCTGGATTAGAGCTAGCATGAAAGCCACTATATTGTCAGTCCATCCACAGCGCACCACTGCGCTTGGCATGTCTCATGCCGCTTCTGACGTTCACTTTCATCGCGATCCCTGTTGCACTGAAGTTGAGTTGCCGCCAAAACGCATCATCAGCGTAACTGCCCTAAAAGATCTACACCTATCAGCCGTACCAGATACAAACAACCACGAACTCATTGGTGGTTTTCTACGAATGAACTTATCTCAAGGAGTGCTGCATGGCGTTTAAGGTAAAGAAGCGAGGCAAGATCACCTATTATTATAATGGTGATGAGCCGGTGCTATCCAGTCTTGTTGTGGAAGAGCAGCCTGATGGCGACTTACGCATCCACTTTGCCGGGTTGACGGGCGGTTATTCGGCCAAGAACGTCTTGGGGCTTGATACACTGGCCTATATGGATCCCGATACTGAAATTCCTTTGGTTTTCCAATGTTGGGAGAAGTGGCTACAAGAGGCAGGCATCTGCCAGAAGCTAGCCGATGTGGATTTTATCGAAATCCATGCCTTTGGCTGTCTGCCCAAATCACCCAATCCCCTGGTAGACCCTGAGGGCTATATCAAGGAGATTGAGCGATTGCGCGAGGCATATCGCCGGGCCTATGGCGGCTATTTCCGTGAGCATTGTCCAGATAATGGAGTGCCCGCACGCTTTACTGTGCATGTGGTTGATGTGCCTGATCGCGCCGCCTCCTATGAGTTCTATGGTGTGGCGCTCTATCAGAAGAGTTTACAAAATAGGTAGTCTGTTTAGCCGCTGGTTTCCCAATGGACCAGCGGCTGTTGTTGTCTAGTTGTTACGTGAACTTCCGCTGGCTCGTATCCCTCAAACCGTTTCAGCGGTTGATTTATCCAATTTCTCGCTGTGTTGATCCCATATAGAGGCGTTTTGCATGACAACTGAGCTCCAGTATGATCTTCTCCTGAAGAATGGTCATACGATAGACCCTTTGAACAATATTGACGGGAAGATGGACGTGGCGATTGCCGATGGCAAAGTCGCTGCGGTTGCCGCCGACATCAATCCTGCGCTGGCAAAAAAGGTGGTGGATGTCTCCGGACACTATGTCACCCCTGGCATCATTGATATCCATGTCCACGTCTACCATACGCGCGAACCCGAAGGGTTGAGTGTGATGGCGGACTCGCACAGCTTCCGCTCTGGCGTTACGACCATGGTGGACACTGGCACTGCCGGAGCCAAACACTTCCTGCACTTCAAACGCACCGTCATTGACCGTGCAAAGACCCGTATCTTCGCCTATATCAACATTGTTGACCTGGGGATGGTTGGTCCTTTCGAGCAAGATATAAAGACCATGGACCCGGAGCTGGCGGCTGCGGTCGTATTGGCCTACCCCGATATCTGCGTGGGTATTAAGACCGCCCATTACTGGACATCGCTGCCTTTTG
This sequence comes from uncultured Litorilinea sp., assembly GCA_946885925.1. The sequence goes on along the minus strand of CAMPHP010000442.1, from coordinate 372 downwards.
ATGAACTGCACCCGCCCTGGGCTGCGGTGGACCAAGCGGTTGCCGCTGGCAATATTTGTAAGAAGCCGGTGATGGTGGACTTTTGGCCGCGACCCGAACGACCTTATGATGAGTTGATCCTCAAGAAGATGCGCCCTGGGGATATTCATACCCACGTCTTTGCCCAACAGTTTCCTGTCTTAGATGAGAATGGCAAGCCCAACGCCTTTTTGTATGAGGCGCGCGACCGTGGTGTAATCTTTGATGTAGGGCATGGCGCGGGGAGCTTCTGGTTCCGCAATGCAGTCCCCGCCATCCAGAATGGTTTCGTGCCCGATTCGATCAGCACTGACTTGCATACAGGTAATGTTCATGGTGTTGTCATTGATATGC
>CAMPHP010000441.1 GCA_946885925.1 uncultured Litorilinea sp. | reverse complement strand
AGAGCAGATCGCGACCCAGACGGTCAGTCCCCAACGGATAAGCGGGGTCACTATTTTCCATCCAAAAGGGGCCGAGCATGGCTTTGGTTAGATTTTGTTCTGCATAGTCGTGAGGGCTTAACCATTCGGCAAAGATTGCCACAAAGACAATCACCAAAATAATGATTAGACCCACCCAAAACTGGGCAGGTCGCCGCAATCTGGTGCGGCGATTTTCAAGCTGTTTCATGATTGTGCTTCATCATAGCGGATGCGCGGGTCTAACCGGCTGTACAGAATATCAACGACCAGATTGATCAGGACAAAGCCGAGACCAATCACCAAGACCACGGCGCGTACCAGTGGCAGATCACGGTTTTGGATGCCTTGGAGCATCAGCCAGCCGACACCAGGCCAAGCAAAGACCGATTCCACCACAACTGAGCCGCCCAAGAGTGCACCCAATTGCAGCCCTAGCACGGTGACAGTGGGGATCATGGTGTTGCGCAGGGCATGGCGATAGAGAACGATCTGTTCGCGCAGCCCCTTGGCGCGGGCGGTGCGGATATAGTCACGCTGCATGACATCGATCAGGGTAGAGCGCACCAGGCGCGAAACAAGCCCGATGCTGTAGATTGAGAGGGTGATACCGGGCATGAGCATATGCCGCCAGGTAGCATCACCCGATGAGGGCAGCCAGCGCAATTTGTCGGCAAAGAGCAGGATCAACATGATTCCCAGCCAAAAGGAAGGGATGCTGATGCCAATAAAGGTGAGTATCGAAACTACCCAATCGACTACACCGTTGGGGCGGCTTCCGGCCCACAGTCCCAGGGGAATGCCGATCACGATGGTAAGGGTGAGCGAGAAGAGGGCCAAGCGGATCGTGGCGGGCAATTTGTCCATGACCATGTCGAGCGCAGGCTGATCATAGCGGAAGGAATCACCCATGTCCCCCTGGAGCGCGTTGATGACGAAATTCCAGTATTGGACAATAAGGGGCTTATCCAACCCATAAAGCACGCGAATCCGTTCTACATCTTCTGGCTTAGCGTCCAGTGGGGCCAAGAGGCGAACCGGATCGCCAGAGAGGTAGATGAGTAGAAAGACTAGGATACTGACCGTCAGCAGCACCCAAAAGAGATGCTGGAGGCGGCGTAGAAGGTAATTGGACATGGGTAAGCTAAAACAGAACTATGGCTTAATACAAGCGCGTGAGATAACGAGCTATTTCGTAAAAACCTTCCTGGAAGCCGGGTATCCTTTGGGTGGCTTCCAGGAAGGTGACAACAACACGGGATAGGGCAAGACAAATCGCCGCGGCGATCATGAGCAGTGGCCTAGGCGTCTAGATGTACCTGCAACAGATGGAGAACCCCATCCGGGTGCGGTTCCCAGTCCAGCACTTCTTCGCGCACGCCTGTCAACCCTTGGGTGTTCCACAAGAAGACCCAGGGGCACTCCTCATAGAGAATTTGGCCCATGCGCTTGTACATTTCGTTGCGTTCGGCCTCGTCCAAGACAGTGACCGCTTCGTCAATAATTTGGCTGACCTCATCGTTGGAATAGCCCTGCCAAGCTGCGCCTTCGCGCGCTGCATGGAAATTGGTGCTGACACCCGCATCCAGCGGTACACCCAACTGGAGGAAGAAGAAGGCTTGATGGGTTTTGCCCAATACGCCTTCTACAAAGGGGCTCCAATCCATCACTTGCACAGTGGTACGCACGCCTACTTCTGTCCACATTCCGGCAATCGCTTCACTGGCTAGACGATCATTGAGATAGCGACCATTGGGGGAGGTCAAGACCAAATCAAAGCCATCGGCATAGCCCGCCTCTGCCAGTAGTTCACGCGCCTTGTCCGGGTCAAAAGCATAGGGTTCGAGTTCTGGATCGTGTCCAGGGAGACCAGGACCTAGCGCACCGGCCAGGCGATAGGCGTTGCCCTGCATGATGGTGTTAATAATCGTGTCAACATCGGTGGCATAGTTTAATGCCTGGCGCACGCGCACATCTTGGAAGGGTTCTACCTCCAGGATGTTGAGCACGATGCATTGCGAACTGTAGTTGCGGTAGGAGAGGACTTTGGTAGCTGGGTCGTCTTCCACTTCCTGCGCCTGCACCGGATCTACGTTGGTGATGATGTGGGCCTGGCCTGTCTTGAGTTCAACGACGCGGGTGGTGCCTTCGGCAACGGGCCGCCAGACCAAGCGTTGGAGCATGGGTTGGCCGCTGAAGTGAGGCTGATCCGCAGCCTCCATGATCATTCTGTCGCCTGGTGTCCATTCCACAAACTTGTAGGGGCCAGTGCCAATGGCCTGTACGGTTGGATCAACTTCGCCACTGGTAATGGCTTGAGGCATGATTTCGCAGTAGTAGGCCAAGACTTCCGCCAGCAGGGCAAAAGGCCCGTCGGTCTTGATGTGAACCGTCAACGGGTCAATGACTTCAACCTCTGTGACCTTTTCCAACTGTCCGGCATAAATGTTCTTGACGTTGGGGTCTTTGAAGCGGGCGATGCTGTCACGCACATGGTCGCCGCTAAAGGTTTCACCGTTATGGAAGGTGACACCCTCGCGCAGCTTGAATTCCCAGGTGGTGTCGTCCAATATGTTCCAGGACTCAGCCAGCCAGGGGATCATGGTCATGTCGGGGGCGCGTTCGATCAACTTGTCATACATGGCCCACATCATGCCCTTGGACGCGCCAGAGGTCGTGACATAGGGGTCGAGCGATTCTGCATCAACACCCTGGACGAGGATCAACTCACCTTCTGGGCCAGCAGCTCCCTCGCTGGTGGTCACCTCAACTTCAGCCGCAGGTGTTGTGGATGCACCGGGAGCGGCTGGGGCCGCACAGCCCCAGAGCAAGCCCGTGGCAGCACCGGCCCCGATCAAACTGGATAGGTGAAGAAAGCGACGGCGATCCATGCGGAATTCAACAGAGGTGGGGCGGTTCTTCTCCATAGATGGCTCCTGAACTATAGGGTACTCTACGTTAAACACGATACCAGGACTAGCAAATTCGATGTAAATTCTAAACTAATGGCCCGCTGCGCGTACACCGAGCGCGGGTAGCACTTGTTCACCCAAGAGGCGCAGCCCTTCTTGCGGCGTTAGACCGTGGGGCGTGCCAAACTCGACACGAGCCGCGCCCTGGGTAAAGACCGCTTCAGCATGTTCAGCCACTTGGTCGGGTGTGCCAGCAAAGGCAAAGCGGCGTAGCAGATCATCTGAGATGAGTGCGGCGGCTTCGTCAAAGGCATAGCGTTCTGCCGCGCCGCGGATGCGCGCCATCAATTCCGGGTCGAGTTGCAAACTAGGGTCGAGGTCGGCAATGACAGGGATATAGAGCGCCGCCTCTCGCCGTGCTTGCGCGCGTGCTGCCTTGCCATCCAAGTCAACGACTGTGACCGCACCGATGACAATGCCTATCTCACTTCCCTGGCGATTCACTGCCGTTGCTGCATTGTTGATGATCTGGCGAAAGGGCTGCACAACGTCGGGGTTAGCCGAACCACCGATCTTCACTTCGGCAATTTCGCGGATGCACGCTTGAATGCTTTTGGGTCCCCAAGAGCCTAACAAAAAGGGAATATCGGAACGCGCAATTTCCCAGCGCAGTGCATCACCACCTGCTAGGGGGAAGATTTTGCCTGGATAGGGGGCTGTATCGCGGCGCAAGAGATGGCGTACGGATTCCATTGTTTCGCGCAACGCGGTCACGGCTTGCTGGGGATGCAGTCCTACGTAATCGAGCCAACTGCCGCGGGCAATGCCGAGATAGGCGCGTCCTTGAGCCATCTCATCGATCAGCGCGATTTCGCTGGCGATGTTGATGGGGTGACAGGTGAAAGGGTTGACCGCGGCGGGGCCTATGCGGACGCGCCGGGTGGCGCGGGCGATTTCGAGCAGGGGCAGCCACGCTGGTTGATAGAGCATATCGTTGTAGACGGTGACACCGTCAAAGCCATAGGCTTCAGCAGCAGCCGCCAGAGGACCATAAGCCGTGATCGGCTTGTCCGTTTGGAACGCAATACTAATTTCTGGTTGGCGCACCAGCAACATCTCCTGGGCCGTATGATGGGTTCGTAGCGTGGACAATTACGAATTACAATCCTCCAGTTGTGCCGTCGAGGCTGGCGGGCACCACACCAGAGGCTGCACGTCAATTGCTGCGCAGTATTAAGGGACTCTATGGATAGATATCATGTACAGAGATACTCTGTACAGGGTACATGGGCGAATGCAGAGCATTACGACTGCACATTATAGCCACGAAGGCACGCATTCACAAGAAGAGGGTTAGCGGGTGTGTCAGATGAACGATCAGAACTTTATAGTTCTGTCATCGTACTATATT
>CAMPHP010000440.1 GCA_946885925.1 uncultured Litorilinea sp. | reverse complement strand
GTGACAGAACCGCGCGTTTGTCATGCCGTAGGCATCTCTCTGGGTAGCGCGGTTGAGCAGAGAGACCCTTCCAGGGTGACAAACTGCGTGGCCTGTCATGCTGGAAGCATCTCTCTGGGCAGCGCGGCGGAGCAGAGAGACTCCTACGGAGTGACAGAGCAACGCGTCCATCATGGTAGTAACTTGACAGTTAACGCGGGGTGCACACAATTGGAACTAACTTGACTAATATCTTTGATCTGCCCACGCGCGTATGTTATACTTACCAATTGTGACTTTGCAGCCATGCGTAAAATCGACTTGGCTCGTTCCAGTTGATTGCATAGCAACAACGACTGATCAGAGCAAAAACGCAGATATTGCGTTGAAACGACATAAAATAGACCGGCAATATCCCAGCTTTTGCTAGCCGCCGGAAAAAATTGAGAAACTACGAGGAAAAAATGCCGTTACGCATCAGCACCGAAACAATGGAAGAACGCCAGGTCACGCTGCGGGTTGAAGTCGACCAGGAGCGCGTTGATCAAGAACTCCGCAAGGCAGCACGCAAAGCTGCCAGCGAATATCGCATCCCTGGCTTCCGCAAGGGCAAGGCTCCCTACAACTTGATTGTTAAGTATGTCGGCCTACCTACGCTCTTTAATGAGTTTATTGAGCCTTTGGGCCAAGAGATCTATCCTCAGGCGTTGGAGGAGGCGAATCTCGAACCCTATGCGCCTGGTGTGCTGGATGTCGAAAGCCTTGAGCCGCTGACTTATAAATTTATTGTACCGCTGGAACCTGAAATTGACCTGGGCGATTATCGCAGCCTGCGCGTCGAGGAACCTACGGCTGAAGTCAGCGACGAAGAGGTAAACGAGCAACTGGACGAATACCGCGCCCAGTTCAGCTCCTTTGGCGAGGTGGATCGCCCCAGCCAATATGGGGATCTGATTACCTTGGATGTAAAGAGCGTTATTGCGCCTATCCAAGAGGGTGAAGAAGAGACGGTGGTGCTGGATGAAACCGATTGGGATGTGACACCCGATCAGGAAAATCCCATGGACCCGCCGGGCTTTGATGAGGCGCTTTTGGGGCTGCGTCCCGGCGAGGAAAAGGAATTTACGCTCAGTTGGCCCGAAGATAGCCAAAGCATCCACGCTGGCAAAGAGGCGCGCTTCACCGTCAAGGTGCACAAGATCCAAGCCACCACCGAGCCTGCTTTGGATGACACCTTCGCCCAGATGGTTGGGCCAGAGTTCCAGACGCTAGAAGATCTCAAGGCGAATATTCGGGAGACGTTGCTGCACGAGCGGCAGCATGAGGCCGAGGACGAATATGTGGAAAAGGCATTGGATGCACTGATAGCCCAGAGCACCATGAACTATCCACCCACTGTCATTGAAGACCAGATCGACACAATGGTGGGCCAGTTGGAGCGCCAATTGCGCGACTATGGTATTGAGAACATCGAGCAATACCTTCAACAGATCGGCCAGAGCGTCGAGGATTATCGCGAGAGTTTGCGCCCGCAAGCCGAGATTATGGCAAAGCGCAACCTTGTCATTTCTGAACTCTTCCGCCGTGAGGGAATTAGTGTCACGGACGAGGAGATCGATGCTCGCATTGACCAGATGGTGGGTGAGGAAACTGAAGAGTCTGCGGACGCTACGCGCGCATTGCGCAGCATGATGAAAAGTGGTTCTGGCCGCGCAGTGCTTGAAAGCCAGATTTTGCAGGAGAAGAGCATCCAGCGTTTGTTGGCGATTGTGCGCGGCGATGAGTTGCCCGAACTGCCCGCACCCAGCACTGAGACAGAGGCAGTAGCCGAAGCGACCACAGCGGCATCAAGCGCAGAAGGATCTGAGACGCCTGAAGCATCGACAGAGGATGACTCTACAGCCGGTGAGTCTACAGTGAGTGAAGCCAGCACAGATGAAGCGGAATCAGGCAACTCCCAGCAGGAGTAAACAATTCTCTTGCAATATACTAACATAATGCAAATGAGAAATTGGAGCCTGATTACTAAGTTGGTTTGTGCCAAGGGGTATTGTAGAGGGACAATCCTTTTGGATTGCACAACAGAACTTAATCGCTTCTATACGGCATTCACATCCGGGTCTTTTCTCTAACGATTGGAGATAATGAGAATGATTAACCCTACCAACCTAGTTCCCATGGTTATTGATAGCAGTAGCCGTGGTGAGCGGGCCTATGACATCTATAGCCTGCTCTTAAAAGAACGTATTGTTTTTCTTGGCACACCGATTAATGATCAAATTGCCAACCTGATCGTGGCACAGTTGCTCTATCTAAATGGCGACGATGCCAATCAGCCGATCAACATGTATATTAACAGCCCAGGTGGCAGCATCTATGCCGGGCTGGCGATCTATGACACCATGCAGATGATTAATGCGCCGGTCAACACATGGGCCGTTGGTGTGACTGCCAGCATGGGCACAGTGCTGTTGGCTTCGGGATCAAAGGGCCGCCGCTATGCGTTGCCTCATGCTACGATTCACTTGCATCCTGCCAGCAGTGGGGCCCAGGGCTATACGGAAGATGTGCGTATCGCCTTCCGCGAGCAAGAGCGTATCCAGACGCAATTGTTCCACCTGGTGGGCAAGCACACAGGTCACAATTGGAAAGAGATTGAAAAGGACTTCGAGCGCGACCGCTATATGAATGCGCTTGAGGCCAAAGAGTATGGCCTGGTGGACGAGGTCGTCGGTGATGTTACCGATGTGGTTCAGATCAAGAATGGCGAAATCCTCGTTCCTCAAATTGCTATGAATGGCGAAGCCTAGTCACCTAGGTTCGTTGCTTAAGGCGAGGCATTTGTCCAGAAGGGCGCATGGTCTATGATTCGCGCCACGCTATGGCGCAAATGCCTCGTTTTTTTGCCAGTTGTTTTTGTCAGAAATTCCCGTTTTGTCAGTGCGGTTGGCGCTTTCTTGTTATTTAGCGCCGAGCAGCACGGAGGAGTAAGAGAAAGAATCGATGGCTGAGACTCCATACCAACGAGAGCCCCGCTGCTCCTTTTGCGGAAAAGATCGCTCAGAGGTTCATCGACTGATTGAGGGTCCGAGCGATGTCTATATCTGTGATGAGTGTGTCATGCTGGGTGCAGAAATTTTGGCCGAAGAAGGGCTAGGCGAAGCCATCCAGGCCAACAAAGCTGCACAAGGCGAAACTCGTACGATTCCTAGTCCACGCGCCATCGTTGAGCATTTAGACCAGTATGTCATTGGGCAGGAGCGCGCCAAGAAAGTTCTTTCGGTGGCGGTCTATAACCACTATAAACGGGTCTTTGGGGTGCGTGCTGGGGGCGACCGGCGCGATTCTGGGTTGGAACAAGAGGTGGGTGATGTTGAACTCGCTAAGAGCAATGTGCTGCTGATTGGCCCTACTGGCAGTGGCAAAACGCTGTTGGCACAAACCCTTGCCAAGTTGCTTGATGTTCCCTTTACGATTGCCGATGCCACGACCCTCACCGAAGCGGGATATGTGGGCGAAGATGTGGAAAGCATCCTGGTTGGGCTTCTGCAAAATGCCGAATGGGATGTAGATCGCGCAGCCCACGGCATTATCTACATTGACGAGATCGATAAGATTGCGCGCAAGGGCGGCGACAATCCGAGTATTACGCGTGATGTCTCTGGTGAAGGGGTACAACAGGCACTGCTCAAGATCATCGAAGGCACAATTGCCAACGTACCGCCAGGCTCAGGACGCAAACATCCCCAGCAAGAGTTTATCCAACTCAACACACGCAACATCCTTGTCATCTGTGGTGGCGCGTTCGCTCACCTAGAGGGTGTTGTCCGTAAGCGACTGCACCGCCGGGGTACAATGGGCTTTTTGAGCAATGATAACAAGGGCCCAGAGCCAGTGCAGGCCACGCCGCTGCTCGAGCAAGAGAATGCGCCGCTGCCCGATGATCTAACCGAGCGACAGCGCGAGTTGCATATTCGCCGTTTGGAGAAGGAAAGCCGCGACGAAAGCTACTACTTGCGCCAGGTGATGCCCGACGATCTGTTGAGCTTTGGGCTGATCCCAGAGTTCATTGGGCGTTTGCCGGTGGTGGTCAGTTTGGAAGGACTTGACCGTAAGACGCTGGTGCGCATCCTCACCGAGCCGAAGAACAGCATCGTGCGCCAGTTCCAGCGGCTTTTTGCAATGGATGATGTGGAATTGGAGTTTGCGCCTGATGCGCTAGACGCTGTGGCGACCGAAGCCTTTTTACGCAAGACCGGGGCGCGCGGTCTGCGCTCGATTGTCGAAGAGGCGTTGTTGGATGTGATGTTTGAGATTCCCAGCCGGGAAGATGTGGCCCGCTGTGTGGTGACGCGTGAGGTCTTTAC
>CAMPHP010000439.1 GCA_946885925.1 uncultured Litorilinea sp. | reverse complement strand
CGCCAATAATCCCTAAGGCAGCAATCGCAAACCCCAGGAAATAGCTGCCCGAACTGCCCATAAAAATACGCTTCAGCACAAAATTAAAAGGCAAGAAGCCCAACGCCGCGCCCAACAAGGCTACAGGCAACGTTGCCACACTGAACTGGGGTGTGTCGGCAAAGTAAAGCATGTGCAGCGTTAGCACAATGCAGAGAATCGCCGTAACCCCTGCCACCAACCCACTCAACCCATCGAGCCAGTTAATGGTATTCATCATCCCTACAAACCAAAAAATGGTCAAAGGCCAGACTAGCCACCAGGGCAGCCCATTGGGGCCAAAGAGAAAACCATCGCCAAAGGGATTGTTGATATGCTTGATGAAGATCAGCCCCACTCCTGCAATCAACGCGGCAATGACTTGCACTGCATATTGCGGGCCGCTGGGCCATTCGTAGCGGTCATCCAGAAAGCCCATGAGCACGCAAAAGAGGCTGCCTATTAGGAGTGCAACAAGCCGCCTGCTTTCGTTGGGGTCATTGCGCGCGGGCAGCCAGCCAGCCCATGCAGTTGGCACAACTTCGGGCAAGAGCAGGGTTAGAAGAATGGTCAAGAAGAAGCCGCCAAAAAGGGCAAGCCCACCCGTACGGGGAATAATGCCCGTGTGCAGGCGGCGACCACCAGGGCGATCTACTAGCTTAAGCCGCCGCCCCACCCAACCGGCAACCGGGGTTAAAAGCAGGGTTAGCCCAAAGGCACAAAGCAAAACTAGCCAATAATACATAGAACAGAGACCAGCGAACGCATCGCGGATGCGCCGCTCTCTAGCATCCGGGGGTTCAACAATTGGCTGAGCATCGCCAAGGAGTGCAACAATCAGTCACGGGCGCAAGTTGGTCAGCGTGCGCGGAAAGGCAATCGTCTCACGCACATGATCCAACCCACAGATCCATGCCACCGTGCGCTCTACGCCCAGCCCAAAGCCACTGTGCACGACCGAGCCATAACGGCGCAGATCGATGTACCACTCATAGACCGACTGGGGCAGTTTGTGCACTTGAATGGCGGCGATCAGCTTCTCCGGGTCGCTCATGCGCTCTGAACCACCGGTAATCTCACCATAGCCTTCAGGGGCCAGTAAGTCCACGCTGCGGCAGACCTCGGGACGGTCGGGCTCCGGCTCCATGTAAAAGGCTTTGACCGCGGTAGGATAATGGTGGACAAAAACGGGTTTTTCAAATTGAGCAGCAAGATAGGTCTCATGGGGGCTGCCAAAGTCGTCGCCCCACTCAATCGCCGGTACCGGGTCCTCATAGCCAGGAACCAGTTCACCGCGCGCCGCTGCCTCGTTGATCATCCGCACAGCTTCATCATAGTGAATGCGCGGGAAGGGAGGCACCACCTTTTCTAACGAGGTTGTATCGCGCTCAAGTACCTTGAGTTCGGCTTGGCATTCAGTCAAACAGCGCTGGACGATATAGGAGACAAACTGCTCCTCTATCTCCATCAAGCACGCGAGGTCACAAAAGGCGATCTCCGGCTCTACCATCCAAAACTCTTGCAGATGGCGGCGCGTCTTGCTCTTTTCAGCGCGAAAGGTCGGGCCAAAACTGTAGACGCGGCCAAATGCAAAGATGTTGGCCTCGTTGTAAAGCTGCCCCGTCTGCGCCAAATAGGCCGGTTCGCCATGATAGTCGATGCTAAAGAGCGTTGTCGTTCCTTCGGCTGCGGAAGGCGTCAGGATCGGCGTATCCACATTCAAGAAGCCGTGCTCATCCAACCAATCGCGGATCGAGCGGATGATCACCGCACGTACACGCAGCGCAGCCCACTGGCGCGAGGAACGCAGCCAGAGATGGCGGTTCTGCATAAGGAACTCCACGCCATGCTCTTTGGGCGAAATTGGATAGGTGTCGGCAATCTGCAAGATCTCGATGTGACGCACATCAAGCTCAATACCACCCGGAATACCCGGCGCACGCGGATCGGCCTTCACTTCGCCAGTCACGCGTACACTGCTTTCCTGGGTTAACTGCTTGGCAGCTTCAAATTCCTCATCGGTGACATTGCCGCGGAAGATGACGGCTTGGCAAATACCCGTACCATCGCGCAGTTGGATAAATTGCAGTCTACCCTTGCCCGTCTTGTGATAGACCCAACCTTGCAGGGTTACAGTCTCCCCCACATGATCTTTCAACTGGTCAATGGGAACCGTCTGTGTAGCAGCGGGGGGGGCTGTTGTTGATTCTGGTGATGCTTCTGTTGAGCTTTCTGGCGGCGTCACAATCATACTCCTCAAGCTAACGGCTGTCAGTTGCCGCTCTATAGGTAATCCGCGTCGTCGGAATCATCTTCCCACGCTGGATCCTCTAAAACTTCCTTTAACTCATCTAACATCTCGTCTGCGGCCCCCTCCAACCGTGCGGCATCGGAACTTTCATCCGTCTCCCATTCCGCATCATAAGGCTCATCATCAAACGTTTCATCGTCTGAATCGTCTGTATCAGGGCGGTCGGTCACAGGCGGCATATAGCCCACCCCTTTGATCTCATCACCACCATCTGGATAGAGGGGGGACAGATCAATGTGAAAGTCTTCCAATTTGCGCGTCACTTTGGAGAAATGCTCGGTGCGAAATTCAAAGTTGTCACGCATAGAAGGTCGCAGCACATGTGTATAGACAAAGGCAGGGACCAAGGGGGGCAAATCCTTAAGAATATCCTCAACCACGGGCGAAGGTGTCTCATTCGCCCCGCGCTGCTTGGCGCGCATTCGACGGCGGCGACGGCGATCTCGGTTATCGCGCACGCTCTTTTCAACAGGCTTAGGGGCTGGCGGCTGCTCACGTGTCTCTCGTGGCTCGCGCGCCTCACTCCCTTCACCAGGCTTGCGCCCGCGACGCTTGCTCCGCAACGAACGACGGCGGTTATTTTTGCTTGGGCCTTTGTTGGCGTTGCCATTTCCCTGGCTGGCGGGGTTGTTCCCCGATGGTTTTTCTACAGACATAATTTCACTGCTGCGAGTTGGCGCAGTCCAGAAATTCTTATTACGGTACCGTATACGTGTGAACTACATCTCCCTGGGGACTGAGCAGCCGCGCTTCCACACCACTCTGCCAGGCTGGTTCGGTCAACCCCCAGTAAAGATCAATTGTCGTATCAGTCCCACCGGCACTATGTACACGCACGCTGCCCCCTGTAAAAAGGGGAACATCGCTGCGGAAGGTGTAGGCAGGCCCATCACTCCGCTGTAATTGCCACCCTTGTAAGCTTAGGGCGGTTGAACCTTCATTCACTACCAAAACTTGCTCATTCGGCAAGTCTCCGGGGGAGGTAATCGAACTAATGCGTACTCCGTCAGTCACGACCGGGGCCTCGGTGGTAGCGGTAGGAGAATCGTTTTGAGCGGGTGCTGCTCCTCCCTGAACCGGAATCACCAAGCGTTGACCCTCAAAGAGAAAGTCAGGATTGGTCAGATTGTTGGCACGCAAAATATCATCAATCGTAACACCATTTTGTGTTGCAATCAGCAACATTGTATCCCCTGGCTGCACCACATAGATGTTCTCAGCCGGTGGCTCCGGCGTAGCGGTAGGTTCAGCAGGCACCGAATCCGTGACAATCGTTGCCGGAGTCGCTGCGGCCGCATCCGTCGTCGGGGTGGGTTGAGCAGCCGGAACCGCCAGAGATAGGTCGGGGCGTGGCGTACTGATGGCAGCAAGTTCTTCAGGATCGGGGCGACGCGCCTCAAACACCAATATAACAGCTAACGCAATGACCAAGCTGACCATCGCATTGACAAGGACTAAAAACGCTAGTTGGCCGCGATTCATGTCGCAGTCGATCCGTAGAGTACATCTAATGCGCCTATCCGTAGACGCATAGCAGATAATAATAGGCGTATTGTACCATAGCCCAGGCTAGATGTCATTGGATCCACTTCCATACAAAGGAGCTGTCCCTGGCAGAACGGTTTACCTATGGTAACGGTGATAATGTAATGATGATGCAATCCGGCATTCTCCCCAAGTGCGAATCTACCCACTTTTCCATTCTTGCGCTTCAGCGTACAATTTATTCTTATGATGATGCTGCGTACTTTCCTTGAAGTTTCAGCCTTCGAGGAAGCTCATGCGAGCTTTATTTGATTTTTCTTTATTTGATTTTTCTTTATTTGATTTTACAGTGTACTACCACAGCATTTCCAGTAAGAACAGGGATGTACGGCAATGCAAATCCGACTAGCGACTGTTGACGATGCACCTAGCGTCCAGGCTATCTATGCACCTTATGTCACTGACACCATCATCTCATTCGAAATGACACCCCCTGGTGTAGAGGAGATGGCGGCTCGCATCCGGAAAACAGTCTCTC
>CAMPHP010000438.1 GCA_946885925.1 uncultured Litorilinea sp. | reverse complement strand
GATGAACATCTTTCCCGACCAAGGCGCATGGGGCTGGCTAGCCGCACGCCATAGCCAGACAAGGCCAATCGTGACAAAGATATAGGTTATCACGTGAAAGATGCCATCCCAGAGTACGTTGAATCTCAGATTTCCGAGATCGTTTGGTGGATAGCCCCCGCTACTGAGCATGTGATGCCACTGGAGGATTTGGTGGAGGAGAATGCCATCAAAGAAGCCACCAATCCCCATCCCCAGGAAAATCCCCGCACCGATTGGAAAGGAGCGTTCACGACGTTCCCTGACTAATTCCATAATGCCCCCCTCTGCATCCCCGTGTCTCTGCGTCCCCGTGCGAGTTGGCTACCTTACTGGCTTTGACATCTGTGCCGTATCAAAATACTCGCGCCAGTAGACAATCTTTCCATCGACAATCTCAAAGACAATCGCATCCTCAGCCATGTGGCGCAGACCCGTCGCGCGCACAGTCTCCTTCCATATCCATTCGACTGCACCTGCCTGCCCATCAAAGATGAGTCGCGTAATCGTAACCTCCAAATTCGTCACACCTTGGAAATATTTATTGGCTATCTCACGGATCTGGTCACGCCCCTCCAGGCGCTTACCGGGAGTTTGAAAAATGGCATCGGGCGCAAAATCGGGCAGCGCCAACTCAATATTTTCCACAACCCACGCATGAGCCTGGCGCTCAATTAGCTCTCTCACCTCTTCAAATGTCATGTCACACTTTCTCTTCTCGTGTCTCTCCGTCCTCTCTAGCCCCACTCTCTAGCTACTACCTGAAATACCCCTCAATGACTGTGGGCATAGTGGCGGGCCAAGATACCAGCGCCAAAATCGTTGTGCGGGTCGCGCCAGACCGAATGAATGTGATTGGCGTTGTTCTGGGTGTTATCATATTCAGCGACGAAATTTGCACCTTGGATACGATAGTAATGACCCTGGCCCCGCTCGATACTGCCCGCCCAGGCAAAGTGGAGAGAAGCATCTCCCGCTTGTTGGAGCTTCATCATCTCAACCTCAGCCAGTTCATCTGGCATACGCTGGATGTAGTCACCAACCAACGCCATGAGTACTTCTTGTTGCCCCTGGTTAAGCAAGAGCGAGGAGACGCCTTGCGGTGTGGATGAATAGCGCAAAGCAGCGACCTCGTGATCATCTACCCCATGCTCAGCCCGGAAATGATCCAGTGCCGCTTGATCGGCAAGTAAAGCCCCTTCGATGACATAGGGGAGGTTGGTCAAGACAATATCGGGCGGTGCAGCGGCTGCGATCACCGCGCTGGCTCGTTGTGCTTCATCCAGCATATGCACAAGTTCCCGCGCCAAGTCCTCAACGCCTTGCAAAGGGCGCAATGTGGCGTGGTTACCCAGCGGCGATTCGGCAGGATTTGCGCCAAAAAAGGTTGGAGTGGGAGAAACAACGCGCCCATCCATCAGGGTGTAATTGAGAGAGATGTGATGCCCCTCAAAACTCCAGCCCCAAATGCCTTGGGCGCTAGGCGTGCCAAAGATGCGGATGTAATAGAGCCTGGAATCCCGCCCCGGCAGAGGGCGCGTCCACTGCTCCCGCGCATCCAAGGTCGTTTCCAGTCCCATAATCGTAGAGGCAATGCCATAGCCACCCTGGCTAAGCCCAGTCGCCACCAACTTTTGTGCCAATTGCTGCTGGGGGCGATCCATCTCCGACAGCGGCAAGCCCTGTCGTGCAATCGGTGTATAGTGCCAGAAGGTGCGCTGCGCCTCATCGCCAAAGTCGAAGAGTGCCTGAGCTTTCTGACCTGCTGACAGCCCAGCCAGGAAGTTGGTTGCGGCCTCGCCCATCCGCTCTGCTACCTGTTGGGCACCCGCGCCGAGAATGGTGTTGGCTAAATCTGCCATGATGATTTGCTGCCTCCTCCCGAAGTTTCAAGATAATATAGAGTTAGTGTATGCTATAAAAATGCCACGACATGCGTTGTGGCTTCCAATAGTTCGTTCTTTATTCCTTTCTCAACTCCCACCTCAACTCCCATCTCGACTCCTATTTCAACGAGCTGACGTGTGGCGATCATGATACGAATATGGAACTAGGTTCTTCTTCTTCGACTCCGGTCGGATAGCCTAGCAAAAGTCTCCGCCCACGAGTCCCGCTATCAACCTTTGTCTTCAGGAAGACGGCGTGCGCGTGAGACCGATTTTCCAATTCCTGTGAAAACGTATCATGACAATCCAAAAACGTCGTTCCGCCTCCCAAAATGGGAAGCGTGGCGCAATCAGGCTTGTTTCTCCATCCAACTGGTAAAACGCTCGCGCGTCATGGGCCTGCGAATCCACTTTGGATCAGGCAAGGGCAATTCGAGTGCTTCTGTTACCCGTTTCCACTGGCGAATCGTCACACGGTTGGGCTTGCCAGTTCGCGTGATCCAACGAATTTGGCCGCGAGCTTCCACCGCCGCGGCCAGATCCAAAGTGGTGAGCGCATCTTGCGCTACATAGGCTAGCACTGCCTCATATTCTCCCTGCTGCCAGCGTATGGGCGCTTGCGAGCCATCCATCCCCTCCGGCTTGCCCGCCAGCCCCATGCCCTTGGCAGCAGCATTCAGACCCAATGTATAGCCTTGCAGGCAGAAGAAGTGAAAGAGCATATCCACATGTGCGTAGGCAAGCTCCACACATTGCGCGTGCATGCCGGATTCCTCGGCTAAAATGTCAAAATCGAAACCTAGCCCGTTCCACGTTAAGAGCGTAAACCCCTGCCTCACATACTCGGTCAACTGTAGGACAAGCGTCTGGCATTCGGCCTGGGTCATCTGAAGCCGTGGTTGGCCCGCTTCATCCTTGCCATGTCCCACCAGCATTTTCGCGCCATCTGGCTCTTGCCAGGCCAACGCATAGCAGCTGATCCCCAATGGGCGATGCAATAGCAAATCCTCGCCATTCGGGGCAAGGCGGGAACTTTCAATATCAAAGGCAAGATATTTCATGGGGAGGCTTGTACTCGTCAGATAAGTCTAACAAGAATCAGGGCTACCAAAGGTAGCCCATTATATCATCCTTGGTAGCCGCATTCGGATCTCACTTGGTGCTAATTGTTTTGTTGCACCCTCTACTCAGCCATGCCTAGCCTTTTACTGATCCAGCCGCCTTAGCCTCGGCACGATCCTGTGGGTCAGAATATTGCGCTTTTTCGTCGGGAATAACGCCCTTGCCGTAAGTCGAAGCATAGACCTGTGTGTATTCGGCACCAAAGAAGAAGATTTGCGCAGAATAGTAGATCCAAATCAGCATGACCATCAATGAACCCGCTGCACCATAGGCAGAGCTTGTACTGCTGTATCCGAAATAAATGCCAAGCAGCCACTTGCCAATTGTAAAGAGTAGAGCCGTAACCGTAGCCCCGATCCACACCTCACGCCACCCGATCTCAGCATCGGGCAACACCTTGTAGATCAACGCAAAGAGTAGCGTGGTGACACCAAAAGAAACAACGAAGTTTACAATTTCCCACAATATATCCATGCCTGGGAGGAAATCGCGCACAGTACCACCCAGCGCACTCAGAACAGCGCTCAGGATCAACGAGACTAACAGTAAAAAGCCAATCACCAGGATCATACCAAATGATAGAAACCGCTCCTTGATGGTGGCTATAAAGCCTGCACTCGGCTTTAGTTCAACACCCCAGATGGTATTAAGCGAATTCTGCAATTGAACAAAGACATTGGAAGCACCCCATAGCAGTACCAAGAAGCTAATAACCCCCGCACTTGTTGCGACATCCGGTTGATCGGCGCTTTCGATCACGGCTTCTGCAACTTCGGCAGCCTCCGGCCCCACCATCCCACGTAACCCCGCGATCAGTTCCATTAGGGCCGAATTCAGCCCATAGAACCAGCCAACAATCGTCACAAGCAAGACGAGTAACGGTGAAATCGAAACTGCCGTATAGTAAGACAATGAGGCAGCTAGCTGCGAAGCATTATTTTCTTTCCATCCCTTGTAGGTTTCCCGTAATAAATTCCAGATTGCCACCTTCGTTACCGTACCCTTCGTCTCTAACCGTGCTCTGCTTTATCTGCAATGGGCTTTCCATGATGATCTAACAGACACTATATAGGAGAATTAAAGAGCAAGACTATGTATCGGGATACAGAGAAAAGAGGTATGCGAGGGTTGAATATGGGGCAACGCAATGTCGACAATTATGGAGCGAAGAGCGAACTATTGTACCCTTCCGTCTGATCGCTGATAAAAAGGGGCCAAAATTTACATCTTTTCGCACGAACATAGCAATCTTTTGTGCGAAACTGAAGTGGTTTCTTACAATATGATGAACAAAGGAGGCTATATGAGCAAAGTTGTCAGCGAAATATC
>CAMPHP010000437.1 GCA_946885925.1 uncultured Litorilinea sp. | reverse complement strand
GAACAGGGCAGGCGCAAACCCAATGACTTTGCTGTGGAAGTGCGTTGCTCGCTGCCTGCCGCTGAACTTGCGATCACAGGCAAAATCCCTGCTTGGGCCGAGGCGCGCCGCATCTGGGGTGGGCTGCATTTTGTCTGGATTGATCGGACGCTGCCAGTGAGCTTTTAGGGGGAGAGGTCTTTGTGGTTTAGAAACCCTCTTAAAGACCTTCGAGGAAGCCGAGAATTCTCTGGGTGACTTCCTCGAAGGGGTAGGCGAAGGCTATTCGCTGATCATGTCGGGGGGCAGGTGGGCCGTGCGGTTTAGGAAACGCAGAAAGAGTGTGTCGTTGGGTGCAAAGTCTATGCTAGTGATAGCCGTGTTGTTGTGGAAGTAAAAGAAGTGATTTTCTGGAATTTGGTTAAAGAGGGCCTTGATCAAACAGTCAATAAAGGTGCCGTGAGAGACAATGGCAACTGTTGACTTGGTGTGGCTCTCTTGCTCCTCGTGAGCACGTTGGCGTAATTGCCGTGCCACGCGAATGGCGCGAGCATAACAATCCTCTAGTTCCTCATACCCCATTTTCCACCACCCCTCATCACTGATCCCCTCATGTAGTTCATAGTCGGGATATTCACGCATAATTTCTTCACGCGTTAAACCAGGGTGGGAGATAAAATCCTCTCCGGTGCGTGGATTGCCCACAAACATCCCTCCATGCTCATGGATGTCAATCCAGATTTTAGGTTTCAAGCCGAGTGCGGCTACTGCGGGTTTGGCGGTCTGTAAGGTGCGGAGCATGGGGCTGCAATAGAGATGGGTAATGCCGTAGCGACCTTTGCCACCTGGCGGGGCATCCTCAGGGGGTTCCCCAGCCAAATGCTGTCCGAGCAGTTCCGCTTGACGCATGCCCAATTCGGTAATGGTCGGGTCTGCGCTACGTTTTCGCATGTACTCGGCGTAGTCTAGATTGAGAGCGATTCTATTGTTGGAGGATTCGGCGTGGCGGATGATCAGCAGTTTCATGCGCGGCGAACTCTTTCTTCCCGGTAGACAAAGTGGATTGAAACGGATCTGACTGTGAGAGATCTGGCTGTGAGAAGCATGTAACATCTATGCAATTGCAAGCTTGATCCATGCGGCAAGATACACCAACTCTAGAGTGAGACCAAATCTGGTGACTTCAGGCTGTGCTATAATCAAAGTTGTCCCGGCTGCTCAATTGGGCCGGTCCACCTTGCCATAGGAGCTTGAAACATTATGTCTGACGCGCAATTGCAATCTGAGTCAAAAGCAGGGCCGTTTACAACTCTGATTGATACAGCGGATTTGGCTGCTCATCTGGACGATCCGAATTGGGTCATTGTTGACTGCCGGTTTTACTTGAACGATCCAGAATTAGGGCGCAAGCAGTATTTAGAAGCACATATCCCACGTGCGGTCTATGCCGACTTGGATAAGGACTTATCCGGGCCTATCATACCAGGAGAAACGGGCCGCCATCCCTTGCCCGATGTGGATACCTTTGCCAAGAGATTGGGCAGTTGGGGCATTGGAGACGGAGTGCAAGTGGTGGCGTATGATGGCGCAGGGGGGATGGTGGCTGGGCGGCTCTGGTGGATGTTGAAGTGGCTGGGCCATGAACAGGTGGCGGTGCTGAATGGCGATTTCCGTGCTTGGTTGCATGAAGGACGCCCGACAAGGCCGGGCGTAGAGACGCGTGCTTCACGTACCTTTATGCCTCGTCTCCAAGCGGATCGGGTGGTTGATGCAGGTGAGGTGCTAGCCCATCTCGGTGATCCCTCCATGAAATTGTTGGATGCGCGAGCACGCGACCGTTTTCGGGGTGAGAATGAGACGCTTGACGCCAAGGCAGGGCATATCCCTGGCGCAAAGCCAGCACCTTATAGCGAAAATTTGGATACCACAGGGCGGTTTCTATCACCAGAAGAATTGGCAAGCCGCTTTCATGCGCTGCTAGGCGATACACCTGCTAAGAAGGTGGTACTCTATTGTGGCTCCGGTGTGTCAGCCGCACACAATGCGCTGGCAATGGCTCATGCTGGTTTGGGCCAGCCGCGGCTTTATAGCGGGTCGTGGAGTGATTGGATCACCGATCCGTCGCGTCCGATTGCTACGGGTGATGAAGAATGATGAACAATCCGACTATTATATGTATTTAGTGCTATACCGGTCTACTGCTATATCTGCTTACTGCGGAGTATGAAGGGTATTGAAAGTTTCTGACGATGGAAAAGACATTCTTGTTGTTGGCGAGCATCTTGGGGACATTGGCTGTGGCATTGGGTGCTTTCGGGGCACATGCGCTGGAGAGCCGGATAAGTGCCGATTTACTTAGCACCTATGAGACGGGCGCGCGCTATCATTTCTATCATGTGCTGGCACTGCTGGGGGTAGCGGCAGTGTTGGCGCGCTGGCCCGCCGCTGGTGCTGCGGTAGCCGCGGGGTGGCTCTTTGTGATTGGTATTGTGATCTTTTCTGGTTCGCTCTACCTATTGGCCTTTACGGGCGTGCGCTGGTTGGGTGCAATTACGCCCATTGGCGGCGTAGCCTTTATCGCCGGATGGCTCTGTCTGGCATGGGTGGCCTTGCGGGCATAGGGGGGGTGAGCGCGCCCCAGGGGCTCTCGCCAGTGGGCGCAGGCTCTCTGGGGAAGCAGAGGCAGAGAGACCCCTACGGGGTGACAAGGCCGAATGTACTCGTTTGGCGGAGGTTCGCGGTTATCTGATTTAATTGCTGACTTGCATAAGTACTCCGGCAAGCAGAGAAAGCCCCAACAAGTGGGACTGCACAAACCTACTGGTCTTATCCCTTCCTTGGAGCCCGTACAACTTGATTTACGACGCTTTGTAAATCAGATCCATAAGCGGCAGATGGAAGAAGGCTGCGATCTGTGGGGCGCGTTTCTCTATCTGCTTTGTTACATATTTGGGTAGCTGCTTGAAGGGATTGACCTGGATAATCAGGCCGCTCCCCTTGCGGTCATAGCGCCAGGTCGCTATTGCTTTTCCGTGGGCGACAACAATACCCTCAATATGACCCGCAGGTCGCCAGACTGCGTTGTAGTGGCTGGGTGGTACTACCCAATCTTTATTGCGATGGGCCAGCAAATAGGGGTCGAAGCGATAGAGCATTCGCACAGGCCATGCTTCGGGTGGGGGTGGCGCTGTTAGCGCGTCGTCAACGGCACTGCTGGGCAGCAGCCCCACTTGCCCATCCATCTCTACTTCAACCAAGTCGGGCATAAGTTGGGCAAACCACTCGCGCGCCCGGCTGGTCGTTATACCGCGCCAATAGGCAAAGTCTTGCAGCGTAGCAGGGCCATAGGCCGCGAGATAGCGGGACATAATTGCTACATTGGCTATGGCGGGATCAGGTGGCTCCCACACCAGGTCGGGCAGCCATCGCTCGCGTGCCACAAAACGCCCCTCCCCCTCCGAGCGCCCGCTGTGACAGGCGTAGCCCAAACGTACCAAGTCCGCAAAGATGCCGCCCCAGGGTGAAAGCAATTCATCACTCAGCGGCAGACCGCTGGCGCGCAGATCGCTCCTCCCTAGTGATTCTCGACTGCGTAGCAATTCGGCTACTTGCTCCACCAACTGACGATGCTCGTCGACACTTTGATTATTGGCCTTGACTTGGCGTTCTGTCCAAGTTCGCTCGGTAGTGCGCGCGGCATAGAGCAAGGGCCAATCCGTGCTGGCATAGAGATGGAGCGTGCCACGCTGGCCCCAGAGTTTGACCAAGCAGCGTTGACCGAAGATGAGGTCATCGAAGTGCTCGTGATTGAGCGCAGAGGTACGATTCCACAGCGCCAATCCTGCAGCGGGCAGGATCTGTGCTTGCACACCCACGAGAGCTGACGCAGCTGTGGGCGCGTCGGCAAAGGGTTGCTTTAATCCTGCACGCTGAAATCTTTGCCAACGGATTTGGTTTGGGGTTAGGCGAATGATCGACACGGGTTCAACCTCACTGGATAGGATCGGCGTGTTAAAAGAACGTGTGTTCTTTTGCAAGCATATCACACGCTGGCCTATAACAAAAAGGGTATCATTTGGCTTGACGGCTATTCAGCGCGATTGACATACATGGCAAAGAGGCTCATGCCGACGTAATAGATCGCAAAGACAAGTGATATCCAAACCAGCCAAGGAGAATAAGAGGGATAGGTGAGGACGATAATGATGTTGACAACCCCCCAAATTGCCGTCAATGTCAGCGTTAACCCTTGGTGCAAGGTAGTGCGCGAAGGATAGATGTACTTAATGGGTACAAATACAAGCGCAGAGAGCAAAACGACGATGGCAAGATTGATCCAACCATTGAGGCTGAGGATAAACATGTAAAAGACCATAATA
>CAMPHP010000436.1 GCA_946885925.1 uncultured Litorilinea sp. | reverse complement strand
AGCTCAAGTTGGTACGCAACCTATCGTCAAAGACGCCGTCCAGTGTCACCCACTCTGAATTGAGGGCTGGAACGCCGCCCTCTCCCTCCTCTGTCAGGACAGGCCTGGCGGCAAAGGTAGCTATCCTCGGCTTTTGCGTAGTCATGCAATCGAAGAAGCAACGACAGAGGCGATCCCTATCACAAAGATTGACTCACTTTAAGGAGAGTGGAGTTATCTTACTGCCCCTTGTGCTTCTACTCGCCCATGATAGGAAATGAATGGCCTTGGAGGTGAATTGTCCAGGTCAAACAAGGTGCGACAACAGGTTAAAGAGCTAGTGCTGTGAAAGGAGCGCAAGATGACGGAGAGTGTCTACAAGATCATCGAGTTGGTGGGGACAAGTACAGAATCTTGGGAGAGGGCAGCAGCCGTAGCTGTGGAAACGGCGTCAAAAACTTTGCGCGATCTACGCATTGCCGAGGTAGTGCAGCTTGACATGCAACTAGGCGAGGGCACAGTAACAACCTACCGGGCAAAGGTGCGCGTTTCCTTCAAGTATCACAGCGAAGAAGACTAATCTCAACCTGGCGCGCTGCGAACACCGCTGGAACAATGGCCTGAACTCGTTGGCGAGGCTGTACCATGCAACCAACAAGTTCAGGCCCGCTATATCAAACCGGATGCTGAACGCGGTGAAGGAGTATGCGGCCGGCAGTAACATACGCAGTAAATGGCGTTCGGTTTATGCGTTTGTATTTGCTATGCGTATTTACCATGCGTATTTGCTATGCCCAGGGCAAGAACGCTACCTTGATCGCTTCCTTATTGCGTAGGAGTTCCACCCCCTCGGCATAACGGCTGAGGGGTAACTGGTGTGTAATCAGCGGTTCGAGCCGCAATTTCCCCTCCACCACCAACTTGAGTGCGCGCTGGGCAGCGGCGCGGTTATGACTAGCATACCCCAGCAACATTACGCCAGAACGCCAGTGGAAGAAGCCAAATTCCACAGGATCGCGCAGCACACCAAAGAGCGCAACAGCTTTGCGCGTGGTTGCCAACAGCACTTGTACAGCGGGTGCAAGCCCGGTACAGTCAATAGCAACGTCAAAGCGCTGCTTGGCGCGAATGGTTGGTGCATCATCGTTCGATGCTGGCGCGCCCGCGGCCAGCTCATCCGGGGTTATTACCGCGTGGGCACCCAGTTCCAACGCCAGGCTACGTCGTTCGGCAACGGGGTCTATGGCGATTACCTCGCTGGCTCCATAGGCTCGCGCCATCTGTAACGCGATCTGCCCCGCTGGCCCCAGCCCACTGATACCCACGCTGCGACCTGCTACGCCGCCAATCTCGTCCAACTGGTCAAAGGTGACTTGGATACACATCGCCAGTTCCAAGGAAGCGAGTGCAGCCAAAGGCAGATCGGTGGGTACTTCAAGCAGATGATCGGCCTCAAAAATATTATATTGTGCATAGCAACCAGGGCGCGCATGTCCTTGATCGCGCCAAGCCGCTATGCGTGTGCCCACCGCAGGGCCGTTCACGCCAGGACCCAATGCGGCGACCACGCCTACCGCTTCATGCCCTGGTTGGCCAGGAGGATAGGGATAGGGTATGGGGCGACCGGGGAACATAGGCTCTCCACTCATCAGGTGCAAATCCCAATGGGGACAGGTGCTGATACCCTCAATACGAACGAGAACTTGACCCGGCCCGGGTGTGGGAACCGGCACAGCACTCCACGTCACTTGGCCGGGTGCAAGGATCTGTAAAGACATCATCTGGTCAGTCATAAAGCGTTCCACTTAACTCCATCAATAAGTTGAGGAAATTTGAGTCCAGTCCAAGAGTACGCCAAGAACGGAATCCCCTTTGGACGCGATCAACTGCCATGCTTCCGCTGCTTGGTTGGCGGGAAAGCGATGGGTGATAAGGGGAAGCGTCTGAAGATGCCCAGCCGCAATCAGCGACAAGGTGCGATCCATGCGCGGCTTTGTCCAGCCCGCAACCAAATCAAGCGAAATCTCGGCATTGCGCAGCGCTTGCAGCCCCAACACATCGTGGATACCGTAAAAACCCGCCGAGACAATGTGGCCGTTGCGGCGCATATGCGGGAGTAATTGCTCGATGGCCGAAATCGAGCCGACTGTATCCACCGCAACCTGTACACCGCCGCATAACCGCTGGCTGACGAACTCTAGCCAGTCCTGCTCCTTGGCATTAACTGTATGGCGCAACGGGCCTGTGGTGAACTTGGCGAGCCGGTCTGGATGGCGACCCACCAGCACGACTTCTGCACCGCGCCAGGCGAGCGTCTGTGCTGCCCAATGGCCCACCATGCCATCTCCAATCACCACAGCCCCCTGTCCAATCTCCACCTGCGGGCGGCTGCCACAGTTGTACCCGACCTGGGTCAAGACGAGGCCGCTATAGGCTAGCGGGTCAATGCCGGCAGGCAATTTCCACACCTGGGCGCGCGGGCTGATCGAGGGCGAAATCTGGCCGCCCATCGGGCTAAACATCCCGCTTACCTTGCCCATCGCCGCAAAGACTCTCTCGCCCACGGCAATGTCATCCACGTCAGCACCCACCCATTCCACGATGCCAACCTTCTGATAGCCTGCCACAATTGGGAAGGGCCAGGGGTCGCCGGGACGGTAGGCTGTGTCACCGGCGATGCGTTCCCCACGCAAGAATGACCCCTCTGTTCCGTTGGAGATCCACGAGTGCGTCACCCGTACCACGACATCTCCCGGCCCCGGATCAGGGCATTCTACCGTCTTAAACTCCACGACGTTGGGAGCCGTAAAGACTACTGCATTTGCATTCACAGTTCACATCTTTCCAGAATGTGTGGATAGATCATGTTGACTACATCTTAATTGCGCCGGAGGTTAGACCAGAAACAAAGGGGCGCATCGCCAACAGAAAGAGGATTAATAGAGGGAGCGATCCCAGAAGATAGCCAGCAAAGAGCGGACCGTAATTCGTTTGGAATTGACCTTGGAAGTAACGCAGACCGATCGTAATCGTACGCATCTCATCCTGCTGCAAGGTTACCAGCGGCCAAATGTAATCGTTCCAGGCATGCAGTGTGTTGACAATCGCAATCACACTCAGCATAGGTGTCGTCAGCGGCAAGCCAATGTGCCAGTAGATCTGGAAGATGTTGGCCCCATCAACCACCGCTGAATCGAAAATCTCATTTGGCAGATTCGCAAAGAAACTCCGTAGGAGATAAATGGCAAATACCTGCCCCCCTGCAATGTAGGGAAGGATCAACGCCCAGTGTGTGTTGAGCAAGCCCAATTGCTTGATCCACACAAAGGCTGGCACCAAGGTCAGCACAAAAGGCACCATAAGCAGGCTGACAATGATGTAAAACAGAATGGTTTTTCCAGGAAATGCGTAGCGCGCAAATACAAACGCCGACATAGACGATACCAGCAGTACGCCAGGCACTGATACGGCTGCAATAAAGATGGTGTTCCAGAAGTATTTCTGCAACTGCACAAAGGCAATCGCATAGTTCTCAAAGTGAAAGGGAAGGACTGGGACGATGAAATAGTGACTCATCTGGCTCATCGTCTTGACCGAGGTGATCACCATAAAATAGAAGGGCAAAAAGGTGATGGCAGCCACCACAATTAGAAAAAGGTTCTGGAGCAAATTGTAGCGTTGGATATAGCCCCAGGCTCCACTCGATTTTGTTGGATAATGCATCGCTTAATCCCCTATTAATTCTGCTGCTCAGGGTTGTACTCTATATCAGATCGGATCAGTGTCATATTAACCAAAGTGATGGCGAAGATGACGACAAAGAGTGTTACGCCAATTGCCGAGGCATAGCCCATCTTGCTGTAAAAGAAAGCCGAATGGTAGAGGACCAGACCCGGCACCATGGTTGCTTGCCCAGGCCCGCCATTGGTAAAGATCAACACATCTTGAAAGTTCTGGATTTGAGTAATCAACGTCAGAATGAAGATCAGCTTGAGTTGCCCCATAATCATCGGGATGTCTATATGCAAGAATCGCCGGATACGTGAAGCCCCATCAATGGCGGCAGCATCAAATAGCTCATGGGGAATTGCATCCAAGCCCGCCAGATAGATCAAGAGGTTCAAACCAGATATCCATGGAAAACCGAAAAACGCAATGCTCCAGAGTGCCAGACGCAGATCACCTAGCCAAAGCTGTTTCCATTCCTCCAATCCGATTCGCGTGAGCAAGGTGTTCAAGATGCCCATTTGTGGGTCATAGATAAAGAGCCAGACAAGAATGAGAACAACCCAGGGTACCACCATAGGAACTACCAGCAGTACACGCCAGAAGTAAGCTACAGCGCCATCGCGTAGACTGAATATCACCTCGGCAGCCAGGAGTGGAA
>CAMPHP010000435.1 GCA_946885925.1 uncultured Litorilinea sp. | reverse complement strand
GGTAGGGGTTTAGCCCTACCTTGTTCAACATCTCCTGGACCACTTCGTTGCGCTCGTGGCGATTACGCAGCCCATGAATATAAAGCCCTTCGGCAATAATATCGCCCACAGGCATACGAGGGTCCAGCGACGAATAGGGATCTTGGAAGATGATCTGCATATTGCGGCGTAACTCTTTTAGCTCGCCGCCTCGTTTGGCAAATACATCTTCGCCATCGAACATCACTGTGCCATCCGTGGCGGGAACCAGACGTAAAATTGTGCGTGAGACAGTGGTCTTGCCGCAGCCCGATTCGCCTACCAGTCCAAAGGTCTCCCCTTCGCGGATTGAAAAGCTCACCCCATCGACAGCTTTGACATGGCCGACCACCCGTTGCAACACGCCAGCTCGAATCGGAAAATGGGTCTTGAGATCCTCAACGGCTAACAACTCTTTAGAGGCTATCTTGACAGGGATTTTCATAAGCGGGAAGTTGACTCGGTTTCTGTTTCTAGGGGCGATGCACCTTCTGTGGATTCCGCTTCCACAAAGACCTCATCGCCTTCAAAGCGCCAATCAGTGCGCTCTACGCCAGCCCAGTGATGGCTGGTAGCTGGGTCACGCATAAGACAGCGCGCCCGGTGACCTGGCTCTATCTCAACCAGTTGCGGCTCGATCTCGACACAGAGATCTTTGGCATAGGGACAGCGAGCAGCAAACTTGCACCCTGGCGGCAGATCAATCAGGTTGGGTACCGAACCGGGGATCACCGCCAAGTTTTCTTGTACTTCTCCCAACACAGGGATAGCCGCCAACAACCCTTCTGTATAAGGATGTAGCGGCTTATCAAACAAGGTGATGACGTCGCTATATTCTACAATTTGCCCCGCATACATGACGGCAACGCTATCACATATCTCGGCAATGACCCCCATATCGTGGGTGATCAAGAGAATGGCGGTGCCAGTCTCGTTGCGTAAGTTACGCATGAGGTCAAGGATCTGCGCCTGGATCGTCACATCCAACGCGGTAGTCGGCTCATCAGCAATCAGCAACTTGGGTAGACAGGAGAGCGCCATTGCGATCATCACGCGCTGCGCCTGACCACCGCTGATCTCATGGGGAAAGGCAGTCGCGCGTCGTGCGGCGTCGGGAATCCCCACCTTGCGCAACATCTCCACTGCCTGCTGCCAGGCCTCTTGCTTGGAGAGTTCTTGATGAACCATGATCGTCTCGGCGATTTGGTCGCCAATCCGAAAAACCGGATTAAGACAACTTGTAGGCTGTTGGAAGATCATCGAGAGTTCGTCGCCACGTAGCTGCACCATCTCTTCCTCTGGCAGCGTCACAAGGTTGCGTCCCTCGAGCAAGATTTCGCCCTCGGCAATTTTGCCCGACCCACTCAGGAGGCGCATGATAGAAAGCGAGGTGACACTCTTGCCACTCCCGGACTCTCCTACCAGCCCCATCACCTCGCCAGGACGGATTTCAAAATCCACGCCATTGATGGCCCGTACAATGCCGTCTTCCGTGTCAAAAAAGGTCTTCAGTCCCTTAACTTCGAGCAGAGGCTTGCCATTTTGCGGTTGATGACTCTGCGTATGATCAATCTGTGTTTGCTTGTTTTGTACTTGATTGTTCTTCATGCGTATCGGACAACCCGTCTATCATTACCGCTTGAGCCGTGGGTCAAGCGCATCGCGCAGCCCATCACCGATAAAGTTAAATCCCAATGAGACCAAGACAAGTGGAATCCCAGGAACCAAGGGGAGCCACGGATGCTGGAACATATAGCTTTGTGACTGGGCCATCATATTGCCCCAGGTCGGCGTCGGGTCTTGGATGCCAAGCCCCAAGAAGCTCAACGATGCCTCGAGGATAATGACACCTCCCAAGGCGAGGCTGGCATTTACCAGGATAGGCGCAATGCCGTTAGGGATGATATGGCGGAAGATAATACGTGCATCATTTGCCCCCAAAGCCCGCAGTGATTCTACAAAGTCCTGGTTACGCAACGAAAGCGCCATGCCACGCATAAGACGTGCCGCACCCAGCCAACTAAAGGCAATCAAGATCACCACCAGCACCACAACCTTTTGTGCCTCTCGTTCCGAAGCCAATAAGATGGCGCTGATGGCATTGACCATAAAGCCAGGCAAAGGTAGTTGGGCATCCGTATTGAGCAAGATGGCAGAGACAATTAACAAAATGGGCAGCAGCGGAACGACGAGCATAAACTCAATCAGGCGCGAAACAACAGCGTCAAACCAGCCCCCATAGTAACCAGCCGCCGCGCCAATGATCACCCCAATTGACTCCGAGAGCAGCACCACCGTAAGGGCGATGCTCAGCGAAATCCGCCCGGCATAGAGCACACGCGTAAACAAGTCACGTCCAAGGTGGTCAATGCCCAACAAGTGGACCTTGCCCTCACTGCCCGCAATCCCAGGAGGAGCAGGACGCGCCGCGGTCGCCACATCTACAGTGTCGCGTGGATAGGTCGCGATCCAGGGAGCCAAGAGCGATGCCACAAAGATCAAAAAGATTAAGATCAGTGAGAAGACTGCTAAACGATGACGCATGAATCGCCGCGCCACAATCGCAAATTGGCTTTCCTCTTTGATTGGGGCAGCCGCTTTGCCCTTATTTGGCAGCATCTCGGCAACAGTTGCCATAAGCTTTGTCCTCTTCCCCGTATGTTATGAATACTTGATACGAGGATCAACCACCGTGTAAAGCAGGTCGCCCAACAAGGTTGCAAATACCGTCAATACTGCCGTAATCAAAATAAACGCAAGTGCAATCGGCCAGTCGCTGCGATTGAGTGCGTCAACATACAAGCGCCCCATTCCCGGCCAAGCAAAAACGGTTTCGGTGATAATTGCCCCACCAAAGACATTGGGGATTTGCAGGACCAAAATCGTGACAAAGGGAATCAGTGCATTGCGTAGGGCATGTTTCATGATCACAATGCGCTCGATTAAGCCCTTGGCCCGCGCCGTTCGCACATAGTCTTGGCGCAGCACCTCGAGCATAGAGGAGCGCACAAAACGGCTCCAGGTTGCCGTATTAAAGAAGGTCAACACAGTCAGCGGCATCACTAAATGCAGCAGGCGGTCTGGAAGGCTCCCCGGATCAATGCGTGGCAGCCACGGTGCGATCTCATACGGGCGCACTGCCACGCGCAGGCCAGAGGGAATACGCGGAATCCACGGTGCAGTGTCTTCGAGAAAGACGGGCATGACCGATAAAACCAGGATCAGCAGCAGCCCGAAGAAAAAGACGGGCATTGACGAACCTATAAAGGCAAAAGTCGTAAAGAAATAGTCAAAGCGCGAATATTGGCGAACAGCGCTGTAGATGCCGATGGGTACGCCAATCAGCAAAGATAGGAGCAATGAAGTAACCATCAACTCAAGCGTTGGCCCCAAACGGCTCCAAATTTCGCCAGCAACGGGCCGGCCGCGGCTAATCACCGACGAAGTGCCAAAGTCGCCCCGCAATACACCTTTACTACTCAAAGTTGGGGGATGAATCTGGGGAATTTCATGGAGATAGACGAAATCATCACAGCCATTCTGTCCCTCCATATAGCATCCCACGGGCACATTGACAAACCACTCTTGTCCGGCAAAGACAATCGGGCCAGTCGGCCAGCCCATCAACCAGCGATTAAAGCGAACAGGCCAATATAAATCCAATTCATATTGTGCACGTATACGCGCATAATCTTGTGCGGTAAGGCGATTCTGCTGCTGGCGCAACCCTGTTAGAGGTCCGCCGGGGGCAATGCTAAAAAGCCAATAGGTGGCAACAGCCGCTAACAGCGTCACCACCACCATTTGGATCAACCGGCGAATAAGATAGCTTGTCATGGTAATTTCCTATTCGGCTATCTCAACCTTATTATAGCCGAAAAATCGAACAAAATGGGGCGGGATAGGTTCGATGAACCTCCCCGCCCCGTTTTCACATCTACAGGTTCTATGTCTGAAAACTCAAACCTGCCAGATCTAACAATAGGATGGAGAGTGAGACTCTCGCACGGTGCGAATGCTATGCCGGAGCACCCTCCATCCCGACTGGTCAAGAACGGTTATGGGAGATACATGTTCATGTCAATGTGTTCCCAGGTTGGGCTGGGAATAATCTCGATATTGACCCGGCCCTCGGCTGCGGCATCCACCAGGGTTTGCACCTCGGCACCGCCACCCAAGGTGGCCTTCTCTAGATAATCCACATCACCACTCAACAACTGGGCCACAGCCTGATTGGTGTCGGTCACAAAGACGACGATAATCTGCTGGACGCCTGTACCCGCCTCATAGTAGGGATTGGCTTCCATTGTGATGCTCTGCCCCTTGATCCATTCGGTGATATAGAAGGG
>CAMPHP010000434.1 GCA_946885925.1 uncultured Litorilinea sp. | reverse complement strand
TCGCTTGCAGGGGATTCGGCTGCGGGTGCTTCAGCAGCAGGCGCTTCCACAGCGGGTGCATCGTCTATGGGAAGATCGCTCGGTGGCTCTCCGCATGCGCTCAACAGCAGCACGCTGATGAGCAGGACAAAAAGCAAAGGGATTGGACGGTACTGCGATTTCACAATAGCTCTCCTCAATGGATGGTCATTTATCATTTTGTTCCTGGTCAGAGCTGTCTTACTGCGGATAGGCCATCGTCACCTCCTCACCTCTTAATTATTATGTAAAGAATTTATGCTCTAGTGAGTGGGAGAAGCACTTGTACACTCAAGTTACCTCCCCTTCTGCTGGGAGCGCGCTATTTACTTCGGCAGCTACGGCTGGGCTTGTTTGGGCTACACCGCGCAAATAGAGTTCATTGGCAAAGTGACAACGCGAATAGTGCGGTGCTTCGCCAGGCCCAGCCACATTGATAAACGGGGGTACTTGCTCCCGGCAGATTGCAGCGACATGCGGGCAGCGCGGGTGAAAATGACAGCCGCTGGGGACATTGGCAGGGTCGGCTACATCCCCGGTTAGGACGATGTGCTCTCTCTGTTTGCCCTCAGTAGTCTCGATCACGGGCACAGCCGACAGCAATGCCTCGGTATAGGGATGCCGAGGGCGGGCGAAGATATTGGGAGTCTCGCCAAGCTCAACAATGTTGCCGACATACATCACAGCCACGCGGTCGCTGATATATTCAACGACCGCCAGATTATGCGTAATAAAGAGATAGGTAAGATGGCGTTCCGCCTGCAACTCCTTGAGCAGCTTTAGGATCTGTGCTTGCACAGAGACATCCAACGCCGAGACAGGTTCGTCGGCAACAATAAAGGGAGGATTGAGCGCCAACGCGCGGGCAATGGCGATACGTTGGCGTTGGCCTCCGCTAAACGCATGGGGATAACGCCGCATATAAGCAGGATCAAGCCGGACGCTGCGTAGCAATTCGGCCACCTGTTCCTCAAGCTGGCGTCGATTGCGAATGAGATTGCGCGTGATGAAAGGTTCGCCAATACTTTCGAGCACAGTCAGGCGTGGATTGAGGGAGGAGTAGGGATCTTGAAAGATCATCCCTAGATGGCGCTGGGTGTAGCGCAAGTCCCGATTGCTAAGGGTGGCGATGTCGATGGGTGACGCTTCAGGTGTGGGGCGGAAGAGGATCTCACCAGATGTTGGTTCAACGGCACGCAGAATGCAGCGTCCTGTCGTTGTCTTGCCACTGCCACTCTCCCCGACAAGCGCCAGTGTCTCGCCCCGGCGCACGCGAAAGGAGACGTCGTCAACCGCTTTCACATGCCCAACAACACGCCGCAAAAAGCCGCGGGTGATGGGGAAGTGCTTGGTGAGATTCTTTACTTCAACTACAACATCGTGGTCTACCATGAGCCTATGATCCATTCCCTAACTAAGCTCTAACAAAATTCTGCCCTAACAAAATCCTAACCATACAGATGACAGCGCACCTGGTGATCGGGGCCAACCACCACCTGCGGCGGAAGCTCCACATCACAGACACCAGGCATGAATTTGGGGCAGCGCGTGTGAAAAGGACAACCCGCAGGGCGCGCAGTCAGGCTGGGCACGGCTCCCTCAATTGCCTCCAGCATCTGCGTCTTGCCCTTGCCCAACTCTGGCACAGAATGGAGCAAGCCAATCGTGTAGGGATGCTTGGGGTTGCTAAACAATTCCGTGGCTGGTGCGCTCTCCACATCTTTTCCCAAATACATAATCATCACCCGATCACAAAGCTCAGAAATCACAGCTAGATCATGGGTAATAATCATCAGCGCCATGCCGAATTCCTGCCGCAAGTCCTTGAGCAGCGCAATAACCTGTGCCTGAATTGTCACGTCAACGGCTGTGGTCGGCTCGTCGGCAATCAGCAGGCTAGGGCGACAAGCAAGCGCCATCGCAATCATCGCGCGCTGGCGCATACCGCCACTGAGGGCAAAGGGATAGGCGTCAATACTCTGTTCCGGATTGGGCATCCCCACACGCCGCAGAATCTCGATGGCCCGTTCTCTGGCTTCTGCTTGGTTACAATGTTGGTGCAGCCGGATCACCTCGGTAATCTGGTTGCCAATCGTATAGACCATGCTAAACGCGCTCATAGGCTCCTGAAAGACCATCGAGATGCTCTTCCCCCGGATTTGCCGGATCTTTTCGCCCTTTGCGTCTAGTTGAACGAGATCAATGCTTTCATCGCCCGTGTTTAAGAGAATTTCACCATCCACAATGCGGCCATTCCGTGGGACAATCCGCATGATCGACTGTGCCGTAACACTCTTGCCACACCCGCTTTCTCCAGCGATACCCAGGGCTTCTCCAGGACGGATGTCGAAACTCACGCCATCAACGGCTGGGGAAATCCCCTCGCGCGAGAAAAAGTGAGTGGAAAGGTCACGAACACTCAATAGAACAGCATCTTCGGTCATGGCAGGCCCTTACTAGATATTGGCATAGGGATCAGCCGCGTCGCGCAGACCGTCGCCAACAAAGTTAAAACAGAGGATGGTAATCGCAATAAATAACCCAGGGATAAGCAACCACGTTGCATTTGCCAGCACACGGATATGTTGGGCATCTTTCAGCAAAACGCCCCAACTGATGGCAGGATCTTGCAAACCCAACCCGATAAAACTCAGTGCGGTTTCTCCCAGGATCATCTCCGGCACGCTGAGGGTAAGCGATGCAATAATGTGGCTGTAGAATGAAGGCAACATATGTTTGAAGATGAGTCGCATCTCACTAGAGCCATTTAGCTTGCCCGCCATCACATATTCTTCCTCGCGCAGGGCCATGAATTTGCTACGCACCACGCGCGCCAGCCCCGTCCAGCCAACAAGGGAAAGAATGGCGACGATACCAATATATCTCTCTACCATGGACCAGGAGGGTGGCAGCGCAACGCTGAGTGCCATCCAAAGTGGCAGCGTGGGAATCGAACGCAGAAACTCGATGATACGCTGGATAACGAGGTCGACCGTACCCCCAAAATAACCAGAAATACCACCCAAGAAGATGCCAATGATGGAACTAATGGCAATGCCAATCAGACCAACCGAAAGCGAGATGCGCCCGCCAAAAATAACGCGCGAGAGCATGTCGTGTCCCCTCTCGTTTGTGCCAAACAGGAACATGGTTCCTTCTTTTACACCAAAGAGATGGAGAGCATGTTCAACCAGGCCCCACATTTTGTAGGGTGCGCCGCGCACAAAAAAGTAGATAGGCTGCTTTTGGGTTGGGTCAATTTCATAGGTGGTTTCGTAGGTTGTGGTGTTGAATTCTGAGACCAGCCCATAGACAAAAGGGCGCAACTGGAACTGCCCATCCTCATCAAAAAAATGAATGCCTTGTGGGGGGGCCAGGGTATAGTTAACATCATAGGCGTTCGGATCATAAGGAGCTATGAATTCGGCAAAAAGCACCACCAAGTAAAAGAACGCCAGAATAAACAGCGCTACCACAGCCACCTTGTGCCGCATAAACCGCCAGCGAATCAACTGCCATTGGGACGCAACCGAAATCTCCGTCTCGACGCTACTTTTCACGCCTTTATTCGGTTGCTGGACAAGTACATCGGAATCAATCATTATGCCTCTCTCTCTAGTGCAGGCTGGCAAAAGTCGTGCAGCATGGTGGCCTTAGTGCGCTAGACCGCGCCACGAATGCGTGGATCCAACCAGGCTAGTAGAATATCCGAAATCAGTGTGCCAATGACAGTCAGCGTGCTCAGGATCAGGACAATGCTGCCCGCGAGAAACATATCCTGTGACAGAAGCGCGCCAACAAAGAGCGGCGCGACCGTGGGCAAACCCAAGACAAGCGAAGCAAGCAACTCGCCATTGACCAATGCGGGAAGCGTCCATCCGATGGTGCTGACTACGGGGTTTACGGCAATGCGAAAAGGATATTTGTACAGGATTTTGCCCTCTGAAAGCCCTTTGGAGCGGGCGACCATGACATACTGTTTGTCCAATTCGTCCAGCATGTTGGCGCGCATCACCCGGATCAGGCCCGCAACACCGGCAGTCCCCACAATAACCGCTGGCAGCCAGACATGTTGCAGTAGATCAATGAACTTGCCAAAGCTCCAAGGCGCGACTTGATACTCATCCGAGAAGAGTCCCACGGCAACGCTGCCCGTAGCTTGGAAATAGATCCATAGCACGATCAGGGCCAATAGGAAGTTGGGAACAGCTAGACCCAGAAAACCAATAAACGTAGCCATATAATCACCAATAGAATATTGGTGGGTCGCCGAATAAAGGCCGATGTGAATAGCGATCTCGTAGGAGAAGATGAATGAGGCGAGTGAGATGGTCAGGCTCCACGGCAATCGCT
>CAMPHP010000433.1 GCA_946885925.1 uncultured Litorilinea sp. | reverse complement strand
ACAGCTGGGCAGACCGCGCGAAGCCTTGGTGCTCTATGAAGCGGCGCTGCATGCTGTGGAGCAGTTGAGGGATCTGCGCGGTCAAGCAGTCGTGGCCCATGCACTGGCAGCCTTGCAGCGTCAATTGGGCGAACCGCAAGCCGCCTTGCTGCTCTACCGGCGCGCGCTACAAGGTGCTGAACGCATGGTTGATGTGCGTGGCGTGGCGATTGTACAACATTCCCTGGCTGAGTTGTTGGGCGAGTTGGGCCAACCGCAAGAGGCATTAGAGATTGGGCAGCAGGCATTGGCAACCTTCGAACGATTGAGAGATCTGCGCGGTGCTGCCATTGCACGCAGTAACTTGGCCTTTCTGCATGTACAGTGGGGCAACGAAGCGATGGCGTTGCAACTTTATCAAAGTGCGCTGCGCGACTATGAACAGTTGGGTGAGCGGCGCGGGGTGGCGGTGACACAAGCGGCGTTGGCGACGCTCTTGGCGCGCCAGGGACGGCAGCAGGAAGCCTTGGCATTGGCCGAGGCTGCGCTGGCAACCCATCAAGCCCTGGGCGATCCGCGCCAGATTGCACAGGTGCAAACGATCATGGCTGACTTGTTGCGTCAAAAGGGGGATTTGGATTCTGCCGAGCAAACGTTACGGGTTGTATTAACGCTATACACACAGCTTAAAGATGGGCGAGGGATTGCCACAACCCAAGCAGCCCTGGCAGGCGTAACCGCAGCGCTGGGTGATGGGATTGGTGCAGAGCGGCTCTATCGTGCAGCACTGGCAGCAGCGGTTACAGCAGAGGATAGTCGAGGCGCAGCGGTGACACGGCTCAACTTGGCACAGTGGCTCCATGAGCAGGATCGCGGCCAAGAGGCGTTGGCGCTGGGCTGGCAAGCCTATGGGCCGTTAATCGAACTAGGCTATGCACAGGATGCGAGCCATGCCCGCAATTTGCTGGTAGATGTACGCGAGCGGATGGAGGATGCTGCCTTTCAGCAGGCATGGCAGGAGATGACGGATGCGAGCCCGCCAGCTTGGCTTGCTTAAGGGGGATGTTGTTGGGATGCATGGCGCGGTGGCATTGGCCGCGATGATAGGATTTGGAACCAAAGGAGGAATTCTATGTTGCGACAAGTACAAAATCGTAGGTTGATACGCCAGTCCATGCTGCGGATCGGCTGCTGGGTGATCTTGGTGGCGTTGCTGGTACAACTCATGCCTGTGCCAGCGGTGATGGCGCAAGCAGATGTGCCTGCTGATGAAGCTATCCGTTTTGAGGATTATCTGTTGGACACGGTGGATTACTACCTGCCCAATGGATTGCGGGTTGTCTTAGCCCAGGATCATTCGGCCCCGGTGGTTGCTGTTGACTTGTGGTATCACGTTGGCGGAGCGAATGATCCTGAAGGTCGTTCGGGCTTTGCCCATCTCTTTGAGCACATGATGTTTGAAGGGTCGGCCAATGTGCGCGAAGGTGACTGGGAGCGGTTGCTGGAACCAATTGGCGCGCGGAGAAATGCTTATACGGCAAACGACAAAACTGTCTATTGGGAATTGGCTCCGTCGCATGAATTGCCACGACTTTTGTGGATGGAATCTGATCGTATGCGTGCCTTGCAAGTGACCGAGGAAGCGTATGCGACGGAGCGCGCTGTGGTGATCCAGGAATACAACCAGCGGATTGCAAACTCGCCCTATGGCAGGGCAAATCTGCGTTTGTTCACCCAGCCGATGGCGGGGTATGTGCCCTATGCGCGTCCCGTCATCGGGAGTATCGAAGATTTGCAGTCGGCTCCCTTTGACGAAGTGAAAGCATTTCACGAAATCTATTACCTACCCAACAATGCCGTGCTGGCAGTGGTTGGCGATATTGACATCGAACAGACACAGGCATTGATTCAAGCCTACTTTAGTGACATTCCTGCCGGGGAGGAAGCCCCCTCGATCTTGGCCGAGTACCCGCTGCCAGAGGAGTTCCCCGCACAGGGTATGGACGAGACTACAGGCTGCCAGCTAGGGACTGTGGAGACGATCATTGATCCCCAGGTGCGTATTCCGCGCTGGGCTATGAGCGTCGTTGCACCGCCGCGTGGCACCCCAGATTACTATGCCCTTGGCGTGCTGACTTGGATCCTGTCTAGTGGTAACAGCAGCCGCCTAGAGCGTAGCATTGTGCAACAAGGCTTGGCTGCCGCGGCTTTTGTGGGTTCCGAATCCTTTTTGGGCGCAACGGTTCTCTATGGCATGGGGTATCCCAACACAGGTGACACGCCGGACGAAGTCGCTGCATTGATGCAAGCCGAGTTTGAAAAGGTGCGTATGGAGGGTGTGACCGAAGCAGAATTAGCGCGTGTTAAGCGCCAGATTGTTGTCGGCTCGTTGACCTCCTATCGCTCGTCGGTGTATGAGACGGCAGAATGGTTGCAAGATGCAACGCTGGTCTATGGCAGCCCAGACACGATTGTAAGCGAGTTGGAGGCATATGACGCGGTGACGGTAGAGGACGTTCAGAGAGTCGCACAAACGTATCTGTGTGATCGCCCGATGAATATTCAATATACCTTGCAGAATGGCGAGGAGCAGTTAGTCACTGGTGTACAAGCCGACGCCGCTGAGCCAGTGACCACCACCGCAGAGACCCTGCCAGAACCTCTGGTATTACCCGATAGCGCAGTTGATGCGCTGCCAGAGGGAACGGTTACCAGAAGCGAGGTGCCCGCGCCCTTGGGTGAGCCAGTGACGAACTTCCCGCCCTTTATCACCTTTACGTTGGAGAATGGGCTGGATGTGATTTTTGTAGAGCAGCACGAAGTGCCAAAGGTGCAGTTGCAGTTGGTGGTAGGTGGCTCGGAAAAGGCAGCTCCGCCTGAGAAACAGGGGGTAGCCGAATTAATGACCTCGCTTCTTACCAAGGGAACTGTGGAAAAGTCGGCCGCGACGATTGCCGAAACCATTGAGTCAGTCGGTGGCTCGATTTCTGCGAGTGCTGCATTGGAGTGGACGCAGATTTCAGCAGATGCGCTGGTGACAGATGCCAAGCTTGTCTTTGACTTGCTGAGTGAAGTGGCTCGTTACAGTACTTTCCCCCAAACCGAATTTGATGTAGCAAAGACTCAAACCCTAACCTTCCTAGAGTTGGATGCGGTTGACCCTGATAGTATGGCCGAGCGTCAATTTAGCCGCGTAGCCTTTGAGGGTCACCCGTATGGTTATATTGTTTCCTCAGAGACGGTGCAAGGGCTGACACGCGAAGACGTCCGCCGCTTTCACCGTACTTTCTATCGCCCCAACAATGCGCTGCTGGTCATTGTTGGCGATATGACCGCTGAGGAAGCCCGCGCCCAAACAGAACGAGCTTTTGAGCACTGGATGACGGCAGAAGTTCCTGAGATCTTTGATTATCCGGAACGTGAACCCGCAGATACGTCGGTGATCTATCTGGTGGACCGTCCAGAATCGGAGCAAGCTACGATTCACGTGGGCAATATTGCCATTGATGCACGCAATCCGGATCGCTATGCATTGGAAGTAGTTAACAGTGTGCTAGGTGGTGGCATATCCTCTCGCCTGTATAGTAATTTGCGTGAGGAGAAGGGATATACCTATGGTGTATCAAGCCGCTTTGCACGCCCCAACGACGAGGCATCGTTTCGTGTAATTGGCAGCTTTAACCAAGAGACTGCCGGGGCTGCCATTGAAGAAATCCTTGGAGAGCTAGACCGTATTCGCTCCGAAGGCATCTCAGAGCAGGAATTGGCTGATGCAAAGAGCAAATTGATAGGTAATTTTGCCCTTGCCCTGGAAGATCCTGGTGTCTTTGCCGACCAGCTTGCAGTACGGGCGCTTACGGGCGTTCCAATCGAGGAGTTGAACGACTACTTCTCTGCGCTGGAGGCGGTGACTGCGGAGGATGCTCAGGCTGCGGCAAACAAATATATCGAGGCAGACAGCCCGATCATTGTCGTGGTGGGGAATGCCGAGATCCTTAAGCCACAGTTGGAGGCGATTGGCCCTGTGCGTGTTGTGGATGGCGACGGCAATGTGATTGAGGAGTAGGGCTGCGCCCCTGTCATTGCGCTCTCAATGGGCTCCGCCTCTGGGCGCGCAATGACGGTAATCTGTGTTAATAAAAGAGAGGGTGAGCCATGATTGGCCCACCCTTTTTACATTTACAAATGATTCCGTTAAAGACTATGTGAAGAGAGCGCCGACGCTTTCACCTGTATGGATGCGATGAATGGCTTCTGCCAAAAGCGGCGCGACGGATAAGACGGATAATTTGGGGAATTGCTTTTCTTCTCCAACATAGCAGGTGTTGGTGACGATCAGTTCTTGTAGATCTGCATTTTGAAGGTTTTGAACCGCAGGGCCAACGAGGATGGGGTGAGTTGC
>CAMPHP010000432.1 GCA_946885925.1 uncultured Litorilinea sp. | reverse complement strand
CCAGACAGATATGTATGAAGGAATGATTGCGGAAACTGTCATGGTTCCTGGCGCAAACGGTGAACTGATCAATGCCTATTTTGCGCGTCCTTTGGGACCCGGCCCTTTCCCTTGTATGGTTCTGGTTCACCATGCACCAGGCTGGGACGAATGGTATCGCGAGGCAACGCGCAAGGTTGCCCATCATGGCTACGCATCGATTTCGCCTAATCTCTACTATCGCGAAGGCCATGGCACACCCGAAGATGTCGGGGCCAAGGTGCGGGCGGCAAAAGGCGTTCCCGATGACCAAGTGGTGGGTGACCTTGAAGGCTCGATGCGCTATCTCCGTTCACTGCCCTACTGCAATGGCAAAGTTGGTATCTTTGGCACTTGTTCAGGTGGTCGCCATGCCTATCTGGCTGCCTGCCGCGTGCAAGGCTTTGACGCTTGCGCGGATTGCTGGGGTGGGCGAGTCGTGATGAGCCAAGAAGAGTTGAACCCCAAGCAACCCGTGGCCCCAATCGACTATACCAAAGATCTCTCCTGCCCACTCCTGGGACTTTTTGGCGAAGAGGATCGCAATCCTACGCCGGAACAAGTGGCCCAGCATGAGCAGGAACTGAAGAAGTATGGCAAGAACTATGAATTTCACATGTATCCCAACGCAGGTCACGGCTTCTTCTATTATGACCGCTCGGCCTATCGCCAAGAGCAAGCGGTAGATGGCTGGAAGAAGGTCTTCGCCTTTCTAGAGAAGTACCTCAGTTAAGAAGTGCCCTAGCTGAGAAGTACCCTAGTTAAATCGAGCAAGGAGTCGAATCATGTGTACCATGATCGTTCAGCAAGTGGAGATCGAGGGGAGCGGCAAGGGGAAAGAGGGTTGGTTTCCCCTGCGCCAGGTGAATGTCTCCTATGACCATCCCTATCATGTGCCATTGGAACATGCGCTCAATATTGATTTTGTCAACGAGGCACAAGGACCAGGTGCGCGCGTGGCTGTAGAACTGAGTGTGGATGCGGCCCATGCGCTCGTAGAGACCATCCTCGCCGTGTTGGCCGAAGCGGATGCAGGTGGGCATCTCGTTCACAAATAAGACACTTCCTCAACTTGGCAAGCCAATAGAAAGCATGAGCGCATGACAACAAGCAGCTACTTGTGGGAATCCCTCGCACCAGGGGAGCAGTGGCGCGGCTGGTGGGAACTCCCTGTTCCCGAAGTTCCAGCATTGCCTGTATTGGCCGCGCGCGGCCAGCGTAGTGGCCCAACAGCGCTGGTGACAGGTGCTGTTCATGGTGATGAATACGAAGGGCCAGCGGCGATCCATGCGTTGTTCAATAGTCTGGACACGGCACAACTCTCAGGCATCGTCATTGGTCTGCCCGTGGTCAACGGTGCAGCATGGGAAGCCCGCGCACGTATGGCCCCGACCGACCGGCTTGACCTCAACCGCCTATTTCCTGGCACAAAGGATGCTGCCAACGAGCCATCGCGCGCACTGGCTGAGGCGCTATTCGACACATTTGTACGGCGCTGCGATGTGTTGATTGACTTGCATAGTGGTGGCGCGAAGCTGGTGCATCTGCCGATGGTGGGGTGGTACGCTGGTGACAGCGAGGCAGAACAGTTGGCGCGCAGCTTTTGCGATAGCATGATGCCGTGGCAGATCGGAAATGTGCCGGGTGTGCTCTCCTATGAGGCGCACCGCGCGGGTAAAATCGCCTTGGGTGCTGAGTGGGGCGGCGGCGCTCGTCTCGATCCGGCAGGTGTGGAGGGATACAGGGCTGGTCTGCGCCGGACGCTGGCGCATTTGGCTGGGGACTCACCCGAAACTGCCATGCTCGACACGCGCAAGCCGATTTCTGGCAGCTATCAGCAGACTGAACAAGGCGGTCTATTTGCTGCCCGTGTAAAATTGGGTGATCAGGTCACGCCAGAGAGCACGCTGGGTCTCCTCTACAATGTACTCGGCGAGCAAATTGGCGAGATCAAGGCTATGCGCGCGGGCACTGTGGCTGCATTAGCCCATATTGCGCTGCTCAGCGCCGGAGATCGCATGGCCTATATCGGGTAATCTGCCAGTTCCACTCTGTTATTCCGCCGCAGGAGGAATGACGGTGTGTACGACACGTTAAGTAGCAAACAGTTGCGCGATTTTATTCTCCTCTCTAATACTATCAGTCTAATACTACTAGTCTAACACTACCAGGAACAAGATCATGAAATATCGCTATGCTGAGATGAAATGGCCGGAGTGCAACGAGGCTGCTAAACAAGGGCGCGTGGCAGTGCTGCCCGTTGCCACCTATGAAGACCACGGGTATCATCTGCCGATTGATGTAGACGTACTGCTTGCCAGCGAAATCTGTGATCGCGCCGTGGCGCGTATTCCGGAGGAAGCTGTCCTGATCCCAGCAGTCACCCACGGCTATAGCCCTCATCACATGGATTTCCCCGGCACTATCACGATTGCCTGGGACACCTTTATCAAGTATGTCAAAGATGTCTGTCTGAGCCTGGCCCACCACGGTTTTACGCGCATCCTCATCGTCAACGGGCATGGCAGCAACACGTCGCCTCTTGACATGGCCGCGCGCTTGACGATTGTTGAGACGGAAGGGCGCGTGCTCTGCGCTGCGGTCAACCACTGGGGCCTGCGCCCGGTGCGCGAACTGGGCAAGACGTTGCGCGAGTCTGGCTTTGGCGGCACCTCACATGCCTGCGAATATGAGACCTCGCTTTATCTGGCGCTGCGACCCGAACTCGTAGAGATGGACAAAGCCGTAGACGAGATCATCCCCATACCCGCCAGCTTCCAAACCGACCTGCTTGCTGGCAAACGCGCCGATGGTGCGACGGCTAGCATGATGGCCTTCTGGAGTTCACTTAGTGACAGCGGCGTGCGCGGCGATGCCACCAAGGCCACACGCGAAAAAGGCGAACGCTTCCTGGAAGCCGCAATTGAGGGGGTGATTGAACTGGTGCGCGAGCTAAAGGGCGCAGAGATTCGCCCCCGACAGGATCATCACTAGACGCCAGCATGAAACATGGTCTCTGGCTAGTCTGTGTGTTTATGCGGCGCGTTTATGCAGTGGACAGTCGGTGTATAGAACATGAAACAAGCCTTGAATTATGCATTCTGGAAGGCACAGGCCGACAGCCAGCGTGATTACTATATTACCTGGGCAGCGACATTTCTCTTTTTCGTTGCATTCTATGCACTCATTGTTCCCTTGCCTCGCTACCTGAGCAGTGTTGGTTTAGCGGATTGGCAAGTTGGGTTTGTTTTGGGTGCATCTGGTGTTGCGTCTTTGCTCATTCGACCCCTAGCCGGGCTACTGACGGACTGGTTAGGGTACAAACTCATGCTGCTTTTTGCAGCTATTGCTTTCATGGTGGGTGCCGTAGGTGTCGTCTTGACGGCAAGTGTAGCACTTCTCTTTTCGTTGCGAATTCTTCAGACGATTGGATATGTCATCTTTACGACCGCGGGTAATGCCTTGGTGGGGCAGTTGGCCTCTGCTGAAGAGCGCAGCACCAAGATCGCTTATTTTGGCTTAGCGGCTAATTTCGCGATGACTCTTACACCTGGGGTCACCGATCTTGTGCTACCCCAGATCGGCCTATCGCCTCTCTTTTGGATAGTAGGATGTATCGCAGCAACAGCAGGGATCATGACCCGGTTCCTTTATTTTGTGCCCGCAAAGAGTGGCACTGTGGAGCACGCAGGACAGAAATTGTCTGCGCTCTGGCATTTTCCGAATCAGTTGTGGCTTGCTATGTTTGCCGCCGCGCTCTTCGGTGTAGGGTTTGGGGCATACTTTCAGTATTTTGCTATTCTGCTCGAGCGTCGTGATATTCCAGCTCTTCCCGTTTATGCAGCTTATGGACTAAGCATCATTGCCACGCGTTTGCTGCTGGGTCGTTATTTGGATCGCATCGGTCTGGGTCGAGTGTTGACTATCGCTGCACTTCTTATGGCAATGGGTTTAGCTGTTGCTGCTTTTGGTACATCGGTACTGCTTTTGGTATTTGCCGCTGCATTGATTGCTACCGGCGGTGGCTTTTTCCATCCTATGCTCATCGCCCATCATGTTAACTTGTTACCCGACCGCCCGGCATGGGCGGTCGCCTGTTTCTATTTGGGATTTGATGCGGGCATCGGAATGGGGGCGTGGTTGCTTGGTTTCGTACTCGATGCGTCTGGATTAGTGACACTCTACATCGTTGCGTCTTTTCTCACCTTGCTTATCCTCCCCTTTATCCCCTCAATAAGCCGGCAAAGTGCTCCAGACGAACTGAGTTAAGTGAGGGCTTCTTCGCCAATTCTAGCCCGGAAAACTGCTTTGACAGCCCTTTGAATCAGTGATAGGCTTTTCTCATAACCCGTAAGCGGTTGAACTGATAC